>DATDRO010000294.1:0-19893 GCA_035291685.1 Nitrospirota bacterium
AGTGCAGATATCCGGTGAGCGCGATCATGGCCGCGTTGTCGATGCAATAGTCCATGCCCGGCAGATAGAGCTTTATGCCGCGTTCGTCCGTTTCTTTTTTCATCCGCTTCCTCAGCGAACTGTTCGCCGCGACCCCGCCCGCGACGACGATCTTGCTGATGTTGTTTTCTTTAGCGGCTTGCATGGTCTTCTCCACGAGAGTGTCGACTACCGCCGCCTGGAAACTTGCGGCAACGTCCCTGACGCAGAGCGACGGGTCGATGCCTTTATCCTTGCTGGTAAAAAGCATCACATGGTTCCTGACCGCCGTCTTGAGACCGCTGAAGCTGAAGTCAAGGCCCTCACGCTGCGCGCGCGGGAATTTTACGGCTCCGGGGTTTCCCTCCTGCGCCAGGCGATCGACCACCGGACCGCCGGGGTAGGGCAGATCAAGTAATTTCGCGACCTTGTCATACGCCTCACCCGCCGCGTCGTCACGCGTTTGACCGAGCAAGCGATATTTTCCGAATTCCCGTACCTCGTAGAGACCCGTATGCCCGCCTGAAACCAGCAGGGCTATGTAGGGATAACCGATGTCAGGATATTCAATCTGCGCTGCGAGGATGTGCCCCTCGCCGTGGTGCACGCCGAGGAACGGTATGTTCCGCGCGTAGGCAATGGCTTTGGCAGCGGACACGCCCACGAGGAGCGCGCCGATCAGTCCGGGCGTATACGTGACCGCTATGAGGTCGATGTCGTTCAGCGATACCGAAGCGCCGGCGAGCGCCTCGCGGACCACGGGTATCAGGTTCTTCAAGTGCTCCCGCGACGCAAGTTCGGGGACGACCCCGCCGTATTTTTCGTGGACCTTTATCTGGGAGGCGACGATGCTTGAGAGGACCGTGCCGTCGCTCAGAACAGCGGCGGCGGTCTCATCGCATGAGGTTTCTATTCCGAGGGTAAGCATTGTTTATTGATGGGCGAGCCGGAGAGTTTTGCAAAGGGTCAAGGGTCATGGGTCCAGGGTCAAGTTGAACCGGGTTTCCGCGACCACCGCCTCAGCTGTTCATTTCACCAGCTGAGACACCGGCACGATCTCGATCCCCTGTTCCCTGATCCCCGTGAGCCACTTTTTCAGTTCACTGATCGTCACCGGATGCGGGTGGCCGACGCCGATGGCCTTGCCGCGTTTTTTCGCTATGCGCGCCAGCTCCTCGAGCTGTCCATGGATATATTCAGCGTTGTTTTCCTCGTTGTCGAGAAACACGTCCCGCTTCGCCGCCTTGAGGCCGAACTCCCTGGCCGTGGCATAGGCCACGCTCTTCGGGTTCGTGAGGCTGTCCAGGAAAAATACGTTGCGGGTCTGCAGCTCGGTCATCAGAAATTTCATGGCCTCTTTGTTTTCCGTGAGGGCGGAGCCCTCGTGATTGTTCACGCCGACCGCGGCGGGGACCGATTCAATATCTTCGCTGATGGTGGCCATGAATTCCATGGGGGTCATGTCCGAGCGCAGCGTGCCTTTTGCGCGCTTTTTTCCGCTCTGATTTTTCGGCTCCATCGGCAGGTGAAGAAGGACATCGCGCTTCTTCTCTCCGGCAAGTTCAGCGATCTTTTTTGAGTACGCAAGGCCGGGCATGACGGCAAAGGTGATCCGGTCCGTCAGCGCGAGAAGTTCGCGCGCCGGCTTCAGGTCCTGTCCCAGGTCGTCGATCACGATGGCGATGACCGCTGTTTTCTCTCCGGGCTTCACCGGAAGAGGGGTCGAAGGGCCGGCCTCCGGTTTTTTTGCGACCTGCCCCTGTTTTTTCGCCGGCGCAGGCCGTACGTGCTCGAGACGAGGAAATTTCCGTGACGGCCCCCACAGGACGAGAGCCACGACAAGCAGGCTCACGACAATGCCGACGATGAGCCAGCGGTCGGATCCGCCGCGCTTTTTGGGTTTTCGTGCTGAAGGTTTTTTCTGAGCCATTGCATGACTTTTATACAATATTATAGGGGAAAAGGCCAGAGGTTTTTTGGGCTTCGCTCGCTGCTCCCCGCTCATTGGTATGTCTATATGTGATGCATTCGTAAAAAGTCGAAAAAGCCGTCTTTGCGAGAGGTCCCTCGTTCGTCATTGCGAGCCAACGGCGAAGCAATCTCGTTTTAAACACTCGGGATAAACTCCGCAATCTCGCAATTTGCAACTGTCTGAAAAATCGAGATTGCCGCGTCGCTCCGCTCCTCGCAATGACAGCATGGGGAGTTTTATGGCGCACGGCGCTGATAACCCCGGGTCGCCTTATACTCTCCTTAATGGCAATTGCTTGTAAGGGGGCCATTACAGCTTTTTGGCTTGACTTACATTTTCACGGTTCTTATAATCAATATCGATGAACGTACGATCTGCAACGAAATGCAGGCAGTAGCTCGCCGTACGAACGGTGGAATGAACGGAGGTTCTTTTAAAACAGCACTATGAGCTTTGAATATGTACAGAAGGTCCCGGACGCGAAAGAAATTCTCGAGACCATGCCGCTCCCGTCGGAACTGAAGACGATCAAAATGGAACGGGACAAAGAGATCAGAGCCGTGATCACGGGGGCAACGGACAAGCTCCTGCTCATCATCGGCCCGTGCTCGGCCCACGATGAGGACGCCGTGTGCGACTACATCTCGCGGCTCGCGCGGGTGCAGGACGAGGTGAAGGACAAGATCATCATCATTCCGCGGATCTATACCAACAAGCCGCGGACCACCGGCATCGGGTACAAGGGCATGGCGCACCAGCCGAAGCCGGATGAAGAGCCGAACATCGTCAAGGGCCTCAAGGCCATCAGGACCATGCATATCCGCGCCCTGAAGGAGTCCCATCTTCCCTCCGCGGATGAGATGCTCTATCCCGGAAATTATCCCTATCTGGAGGACGTCCTGAGCTATGTGGCGGTCGGCGCCCGCTCCGTGGAGAACCAGGCCCACCGGCTGACGTGCAGCGGACTCGATATCCCCGTGGGCATGAAAAACCCGACGAGCGGAGATATCGATGTCATGCTCAACTCCGTGCAGGCCGCCCAGGCCCCGCACCTTTTCAGCTACAACCGCTGGGAGGTAAAAACATCGGGGAACCCGCTCACGCACTGCGTGGTCCGGGGCGCGATGAACCAGTACGGCCAGAGCATACCCAACTACCACTACGAGGACCTCATGATCCTTGCGGACCTGTACACGAAACGGTCCCTCGCGAACCCCATGATCATCGTGGACACCAACCACGCGAATTCGAACAAACGATACAAGGAACAGCCCCGGATAGCCAAAGAGGTCATGCAGAGCCGGCAGCAGTCACCCGAGCTGCGCAAGATGGTAAAGGGCTTTATGACCGAGAGCTTTATTGAAGAGGGCGCTCAAAAGATATCGGATGGAGTTTACGGGAAATCCATTACCGATCCGTGTCTGGGATGGACGGATTCCGAGAAGCTGATAAGGGACCTGGCGGGGATGGTGTAGGAGTCGGAAATCCCAAATTTCAAATAACAAATAATATTCAATCACCAAATTCCAATGACCAAACATTTTGAACCTGGTGCTTGGTTATTGGTGCTTATTTGTGATTTGATGCTTGTGATTTGGAGCTTGGTTTCGATTATGGATCTCTTTGACGCTATCAAGGGAAGAAAAAGCATCCGGCGGTTCAAGCAGACGCCCGTGCCCGACGATGATATCCGGAAGATCATCGAAGCGGCGAGACAGGCGCCGAGCGCGAACAATACGCAGCCCTGGAGCTTCATCGTCGTTAAAGACCGGGCCGTGCTCAGGCAGATGGCGGACGCGGTGCGCGAGATGGTGGACCGCATGGTCCCTTTTGCCGAGAATGAGAAGCAGGCCCAGCGGCTGGCGGCTTATAAAAGCAACTACTATGTCTTTTTCGAGAATGCGCCGGTCGTGATCGCCGTCTTCATGGAAGCGTATGATGCAGGCACGGACCGGCTGTTCAGAAAGATGGGCTGTTCCGACGAAGACGTGAGGCGGCTCAGGCCCCTGCCCGGGCTCCAGAGCGTGTCCGCCGCCATCCAGAACATGCTTCTCGCCATCCACGCCCTCGGCTACGGCTCCTGTTGGATGACGGGCCCCCTTGTGGCGCAGGAGGCGTTTGGAAAACTGCTGGGCTACGGGAAGGACAAGTACATCGCCGCGCTCATCCCTGTTGGCGTTCCCGACGAAGACCCGCCGGCTCGGAGCAGGAAGCCGCTAATAGAGATCATGAAGGTGATTGGATAGGATTTTTTCGCAGATTACGCAGATATGCTGCGCTCTTCGCTCTTGGGTCATAGCTCTTAATTACGAGCCATCAGCCATGAGCTGATTTACTCCAATCTGCGTTCATCGGTGAAATCTGCGGATGAATGCATTTGTCTTTTTGCGGTGAATACCTTCTTATGTTCACGCCGTTTTTTCCTCCGGTTCCTCGTCCGCTTCCCCGGTCTCTTTCAGCTCGGTCCCCTTTGCTATCACCACGATGCCCGACGGCGTGATATAAAAACGCTTGCGGTCCTTCTCCCTGTCATACCCGATCTCCGTGCCCGGCGGGATGCTGACGTCCTTGTCAACGATGGCGCCCCGGATGCGGCAATGCCTCCCGACCTCCACGTTCTCCATAAGGATGCACTCGCGCACGTCGCTGTAGCTGTTGACGCGCACATTCGGTGAGAGCACCGAGTTCTGGACCCGGCCGCCGCTGATGATGCATCCGTGCCCCACTATCGAGTCGAGGGCGGTGCCGAGCCTCCCGCCTTTTTTCTCCTGGGCGAAGACGAACTTGGCGGGCGGATTCTGCGCCTGATACGTGCGGATGGGCCAGGCGCTGTCATAGAGGTTGAGGAGCGGGTCCACGCTCACCAGGTCCATGCTCGCCTCCCAGTACGCGTCAATGGTGCCGACGTCCCTCCAGTATTTGGCCTCTTTCTTGTTCTCGTCCTTGAAATTGTACGCGTAGACGCGGGAGGACTTCAGCATTCCGGGGATGATGTTCTTGCCGAAGTCGTGGGCCGTGTTCCTGAGCGCGTCGAACCGGAGGTGCTCGATCACCTTTTTCGTGTTGAACAGATAGATGCCCATGGATACGAACGAAAGGTCCGGCCTGCCCGGAAGCGGTTTGGGGTCATGCGGCTTTTCGTCGAATCCGATGACCCGGTCGTCCTTGTCTATCTCGATCACCCCGAACGAAGAAGCGCTCTCTCTCGGCATCTCGATGGCCGCCACCGTGGCGTCCGCCTGTCTCTCCTGGTGGAACTTGAACATCTCCGAGTAATTCATCTTGTAGATATGGTCCCCGGCGAGTATGAGGAGGTGGTTGGGGGCGTCTTTCTCTATCATATAGATGTTCTGGTAGATGGCGTCGGCCGTGCCCTGGTACCAGTGTTCTCCGACCCGCTGCTGGGGCGGCACGGGTATGATGAACTCGTTCAGCTCCCCGGAAAAGAAGTTCCAGGCGAGCCTCAAATGCTTATAGAGAGACAGGGACTTGTACTGGGTGAGCACCGCGATCTTGCGGATGTCGGAATTAATGCAGTTCGAAAGGGTAAAGTCGATAATACGGTAGATCCCACCGAACGGTACCGCGGGTTTTGCCCGGTGAAGGGTGAGGGGGTGAAGACGCTCTCCCTTGCCGCCTGCAAGGATCATTGCCAGGATGCTCATAGCCTCTTCTCACATCATAATATCTTAATGTTATTGGGAAAAATCAGGGTCTATCCCTGTAGGAAATACTGTTAAATGATAGCAGGTGAAAGGGATGCTGTCAAATCTCTGGACCGTAATCCTTCAGTTAGAGGGGCTGAGGCGCTGGAGGCCCCTTCGCTCGGCCGCGCAATCGCGCTGACAACGTTATGTTGCCAGAAGTGTCCGTCGAAGGGGAATCAAAATATCTGCGTTGTTTCTTGCAGTGGCGTACAGGCGCTCCTTAAGCGCGTCTTTTGCTCAGGGGCCACCAGCGCCTCAATCAAGCGGCTCCTGACGTTATTTCGGGGCCTTAAATTGAGAATAATAATTTCCGTATGAAATTTTTTTATGGTATTTTTTTATTGATTTTTTGGTTTTTGACTGCTAATATGAACATCCTTTCGCGTTAATAATATGATACTTTCTCATCCAACTATCTGACTATCGAGGACTATTTGACCGGGGGAGGTTTTAATCGTGCTCCAGCAAGAAGATTTGAAAAAGGTTGACGCTGTCCTGGATGGCGTCCAGGGCCAGCGAGGGGTCCTGATCGCAGTGCTTCAAAGGGTCCAGGAAAAGATCGGTTATCTTCCGGAAGACGCCATGCAGATGATCGCGGAGAGGCTGTCGCTCTCGCTCTCGCAGGCCTACGGTGTGGCCTCGTTCTACAAGCATTTTCACTTCAAGCCGAGGGGCAAGAACATCGTGAAGGTCTGCATGGGCACCGCCTGCCACGTGAGGGGCGGGAAGGCCGTGCTCACCGAGATGGAAAAAAAGCTGGGTATTAAAGAGGGCGAGACCACAGCCGACCGTTCGGTCACCCTCGAGACCGTGGGCTGTGTGGGGTGCTGTGCCCTTGCGCCCGTGGTCACGATCAACGATCAGGACCTCTTCGGCGAGCTTTCGCCGAAGATGGTGGATGACATCATCAACACAGTGAGGAGCGAACATGGAACTCACGTTTAAGCGGCTGGAAGGCGTCCCGGACCTCAAGGCCCTGCGGGACAGGCTCAGGAAAGAGCACGATGAGAGCGACGCCCGCCGGGTGCGTGTCTGCTGCGGCACCGCGTGCCAGGCCACGGGATCGAACAAGCTGATCAAGCAATTTGAGGAAGAAGCGGCCAAGAAACAGGTCAAGCTCGAGATCGTCAAGACCGGGTGCCAGGGGTTCTGCCAGCGGGGGCCGGTGGTGATCCAGGAGCCGCAGGAGACCTTTTATCAGAAAGTGAAAGTGGACGACGTGCCCGGCCTCTTCAACGACTCGGTGCTCCGCGGTATGCCGTACCGCAAAAAGCTTTACCGCGAGCTCCCCATGGCGGAGCCGAATGTCGCCGTGGGCGATATCCCGTTCTATAAGAAGCAGAAGCGCCTGGCGCTCCACCGGAACGGGACGATCGACCCCTGCAATATCTACGAATCGATCCGTGAGGACGGATATACCGGCCTCGCGAAGGCGCTGACCGGGATGAAGCCCGATGAGGTCATCGACATCGTCAAGAAATCCGGCCTCCGCGGACGCGGCGGCGCGGGCTTCCCTGCTGGCCTCAAGTGGGAGCATACCAAAAAATCCGGCGCAAAGATCAAAGCGGTCGTGTGCAACGGCGACGAAGGCGACCCCGGCGCGTTCATGGACCGGTCGCTCATGGAGGGCGACCCCCACTCGGTGATCGAGGGCATGATCATCAACGCCTATGCCATCGGTGCCCAGCACGGCTTCATCTACGTGCGGCACGAGTATCCCCTCGCGGTCAAGAACCTCGGCATCGCCATCAAGCAGGCCGAAGCGCTGGGCCTTCTGGGAAAGAATATTTTAGGAAGCGGCCTCGACTTTGACATGGAGATCAAGGAAGGGGCGGGCGCCTTTGTCTGCGGAGAGTCCACGGCGCTCGTGGCTTCCCTCGAGGGAGAGCGCGGCATGCCGCGTCCCCGGCCTCCCCGGCTCTCCGAGGCGGCAGGCGGCCTCTGGAACATGCCCACGAACCTCAATAACGTCGAGACCTTTGCCAACGTGCCCACGATCATCACCAAGGGCCTGGACTATTACACGAAGATCGGCACCGAGAAATCCAAGGGCACGAAAGTTTTCGCCCTTACGGGAAAGATCAAGAACACGGGCCTCATCGAGGTCCCCATGGGTATCACGCTCCGCGAGATCATCTTCGACATCGGCGGCGGCATGCTGAACCCCGACAGGCAATTCAAGGCGGTCCAGACCGGAGGGCCGTCAGGCGGGTGCATCCCTGCCGAGTTCCTCGACATGCAGGTGGACTTCGACTCCCTGGCGACCGTGGGTTCCATCATGGGGTCCGGCGGCATGGTCGTGATGGACGAGGACGACTGCATGGTGGACGTGGCAAAATTCTTTCTCTCGTTCACCAAGAGCGAGTCCTGCGGCAAGTGCCCTCCGTGCCGGCTCGGCACCTGGCAGATGTACGAACTCCTGGACAAGATCACCTTGGGCAAGGGAGAAACGGGAGACATTGAGCGGCTCGAGACGATGGGGAAGATGATCGTGGCCGGTTCGCTCTGCGGCCTCGGGAACAGCGCCCCGAACCCCGTGCTCTCCACGATCAAATACTTCCGCGAGGAATACGAAGAGCATATCCACGACAAATATTGCCGGGCAAAGCGCTGCCAGGGGATCGGGACGTTCCGCATCCTGCCCGAGCACTGCATCCTCTGCGGTCTGTGCAAGCAGGCCTGCGCGTTCGACGCGGTGGTGGAGCTCCGGGACCGGTTCTACATCGACCAGGACTACTGCACCAAGTGCAAGGCCTGTTACTCGGTCTGCCCCACGCAGGCCGTCGTGATCGAAAAGGGAGGGGCCCATGTCGCAGCAGGAAAGTAAGTGCCCGGTGATGGTCACGAAGCTCAAACTCGAAAAATTCTACAACGACGATTCCAAGGACGGGATGTGCTCCAAATGCCACCCCTGCAAGCTCGGCATCTATGACGCGGTCAAGATCCTTGAAGCGATCCAGGCCGGCAAGGGCCACGAGAAGCACGCGGACCTCCTCAAGCGCATTGCCGTTGATGTCAAGGACGGAGGCATGTGCAAAAAGGGCAAGGACCATGCCGACATTCTCGCAAAATTCCTGAACGAGCACGCGGAGGAGCTCGGCCGCCATATCAAGGGCGTGTGCACGAGCCGCGAGTGCGCCTCTCTTGTCCGGTACGAGATCAATCCCGACCTCTGCACCATGTGCGACAAATGCCGCGAAGTTTGCAGGGATTTCGCCGTCGAGGGGCAGAAAAAAGAGCCGTACAAGGCCGGGTTCACACCCTATCGCATCCGGCAGAAACGCTGCACTCATTGCGGCGAGTGCATCAAGGTCTGCCCCGAGGGTGCGGTTGTCGTGACGGAAGAAGTGGTGCTGGAGAGGCCGGCCCTGGCCTGCAGCACGGATTATACGCACCATTAGAGGAAAGCACCAATAGACAAGCACCAAATACCAAATAAATTTCAATAACCAAATTCGAAGCTCCAAATTGTTTGGTTGTTGAGATTTGGTCATTGGTGATTGTTTGTAATTTGGGATTTGGATATTGAGATTTCAATTCTGGAGGCTGTTATGACAACCAAGATGGTGAAGATGGAATTTGACGGGAAGGCAGTGTCCGTTCCCGAAGGCATGACCCTGGTGGACGCCGCGGCGACCGTAGGGATCCACATCCCGAACCTGTGCCATATCAAGGAGCTCAGGGGCGTCGGGGCCTGCCGCATGTGCATGGTGGAGGTCGAGGGCATGAAGACCCCGCTCACCGCCTGCACCACCCGGACCAAGGAAGGCATGAAGGTGCAGACCAGCACCCCGAAGGTGGAGGAGATCAGGAAGTTCGTGACCGACCTGGTCCTGTCCTTCCACCCGCTCGACTGCATGACCTGCCCCAAGGCAGGCGCCTGCGACCTTCAGCGGTACGCGGCGGACCTCGGCATCAGGGAGTCGTCCTTCGGCAGGAAGACCTTCAATTACGAGCTCAATGACAAGAGCCCCTTCATCACCATCGACAATAACTATTGTATTCTCTGCGGCAGGTGCGTGCGGGTCTGCAAGGAGCAGGGCACGAACGTCCTCGACTTCATGGGCCGCGGCATCATGACCAAGGTGACGACGGCGCTGGACAAGCCGCTCCAGGAATCGAGCTGCACCTTCTGCGGAAGCTGCGTGGACGCCTGTCCGGTGAACGCCATCATGGAGCGCGACCGCTGGCAGCATGGCAGGGAGTGGGACCTCGAAAAGCATGATTCGGTCTGCACCGCCTGCGGCTCGGCGTGCAGCGTGGTCGTGAGCAAAAAAGACGGCCGCGTAGTGAAGATCAACGCGAAAGAGGACAACGGATACATCTGCGCCATCGGCCGGTTCGGGTTCGATTCCCTGAAGTCCCCAAAGCGCATCACCACGCCCATGAAAAAGCAGGGAGGCAAGCTTGTGCCGACGACCTGGGAAGACGCGGCGAAGCTTGCGGCCGACGCGCTCACCAGGGCCGGCGCCAACGCCGGGTTCATCGCTTCCGGCTCGCTCACGAACGAAGAGGCGTATGCGGTCCAGGAACTCGCGCGTGAGGTCGTGGGCAGCGCCAATATTGATACTCCCGCATTCTCGTATGCCCCGGGGTTGCTTTCCGCGCTCCGGACGGTCTATGGCGACGCCGGCATCGGCATCGCATCCCACGCTGATCTCAAGTCCGCTGATGTGGTTGTGGTGATCGGCGCCGACCCGTCGCAGCAGAAGCAGTCGCTCCAGGAAGTGGATGTAATGGTCCGCAGGAGAGCGCAGGCGGGGGCAAAGATCGTAGTGGTGAATCCCGAGAAGACGAACATTGCTTCACATCAAAATGCCATTCATCTGCAGCTCAAAGAAGGGACCGATGCGGTCCTCCTCGCGGGACTCATGAGCTCTGCGATCGCAGAGGGGGCGTCGTCTGCCGCGAAAGACCTCGATGCCCTCAAGAAATCACTGGTGAGCGCGGATGACGCTGCTGCCGCCTCGGGTGTTTCGGCGGAGCTCATCGCCAATGCCGCCAAGGCGTATGCCGCGGCAAAACATCCCGTGGTCGTCATCGGCACGGGCGTGAGCATGGATGAGCATGCGTCTCTCCAGGCATTGAACCTTGCCCTGCTCAAGAACGCGGGCGTCATACCGCTCATGCTCGAGGCCAACACCCTGGGCGTGATGCAGATGGGCTGCCTGCCCGACATGGGGCCGGGATATGTCAAGGCCAAGACAGCGGGCAAGCATTATAAAGAAATGAAGCACGGCATGAAGGCGCTTTACATCGCGGGCAGCGTCCCTGACGCGGATTTCAAGTCCGACTTCACCATTGTCCAGGCCGGCCACATGACCGCCCTGGCGGAGACGGCGGACCTTGTTCTGCCCCTGACGGCCCTGTATGAAAAACAGGGAACGATCATGAACACCTACGGGATGCACAAGACTTTTGCCCAGGCCCAGGAGCCCGTTGGCGAGGCGAGGGACGGAGCGGAAGCCGCGTCTGAGTTGTCCGCTGCCATGAGCAAGACCAAGGCGTTCAAGGCCAGGGACATCACGGCGGCCGTAAAGAAGGTCAAGGCCGGGAAACCGGGCGCCGGGACCTTTAAACCAGTCGCGGCAAAGGCCGCGAAGCCGCACGCGGTCTCCGCGACAGCGGTCCTCATGGCCATGAACCAGGGCCTGCTCTCGGGCTCGGGGGTGATCAAGGTCATGGTGGTCAAGCAGCCGGCGATGCAGAAATAGAATGTAACTACTCATGGCAGTCCTGAGCGCAGAGTTGAGGTTTTTTGCCATGAGCTATGAGCTATGAACTACTCGAAAGGAGTTTTAAAATACCATGAGGGAAGATCTTAAAACAGTTGATCCCGCGGCACAAGTTCTGCTGAAGAAGGCGGGCGAGAAAAATATCAAGACCGCTTTTGATCGGGCGGAGAAGCTCAAGCCCTGTCCCATCGGGCACCAGGGGGCCTGCTGCAAGGTGTGCCACATGGGGCCGTGCCGGCTCGTGGGCAAGGAAGACGAGGCCGAGGGCGTGTGCGGCGCGACCCTGCCGGTCGTGACGGCGAGAAACTTCGCGCGCATGGTCGCCGCGGGCACCGCAGCCCATTCCGACCACGCACGGGACCTCGCGAACACCCTGCTCGCGGTGGCCCGCGGAGAGGCGAAGGATTTTCAGATCAAGGACGTGCGCAAGCTCAACCGCGTTGCCGGTTATCTCGGCATCGAAGTCGAAGGCAAGCCCGTGAACGAAGTGGCCGAGAAGGTCGCGCTCAAGTTCATCGAACAGTTCGGCCAGCAGAAAGGCGAGCTCGTCTACCTCTCTCGCGCGCCGAAAAAGCGGCAGGAGATCTGGCGCAAGCTGGGCATCGCCCCCCGCGGCATCGACCGCGAGGTCGTGGAGATGCTGCACCGCACGCACATGGGCGTGGACCAGGAGCCGAACAACATCATGCTCGGCGCCATGCGCGCCGCTCTTGCCGACGGCTGGGGCGGCTCCATGATCGGGACAGACATCTCCGATATCCTCTTCGGCACGCCCAAGCCGGTCAAGACCAAGGCGGGCCTCGATATTTTCAAGGAAGACCACGTGAACCTCGTGGTGCACGGTCATGAGCCGTCATTCGCCGAGATGCTGGTTGTCGCGGTGGAGGACCCCGAGATCGTGTCCTACGCAAAATCCAAAGGCGCCAAGGGCGTCAACCTCGTGGGCATGTGCTGCACCGCGAACGAGATCCTTGTCCGCCACGGCATCCCCACGGCAGGCGGGTTCCTCCAGCAGGAGCTCGGCATCCTGACCGGCATGGTCGAGGCCATGGTGGTCGACGTCCAGTGCATCATGCCGGCGATCTCCCAGGTCTCGAAGAACTTTCACACGAAGATCATCACCACGACGCCCAAGGGAAAGATGATCGACGCCGTGCATATCGAGTACGACGAGCATCACGGCCTGGAGATCGCGAAAAAGGCGGTCCGGCTCGCCATCGACAATTTCCCGAACCGGAAGAAGGAGACCGTGTCGCCTGCGGGCGTGAAGACCGCCGACGTGATCGCCGGTTTCTCCGATGAGTATATCGAATACATGCAGGGCGGGCGATACCGGGGTTCCTACCGCCCGTTGAACGACGCCATCATCGCCGGCCGTATCCGCGGGGCCGTCGGCATCGCGGGGTGCAACAACCCGCGCATCAGCCAGGACAGCATTCACAACTTCCTTACCCGCGAGCTCATCAAGAACGACGTGCTGGTGCTCCAGACCGGCTGCTCGGCCATGGCCTCGGCCAAGGCCGGGTACATGACGCCCGAGAACGCGCTTGAGAACGCCGGCCCGGGCCTTCGCGAGGTCTGCGAGGCCATCGGCATCCCGCCGGTGCTCCATCTCGGCTCCTGCGTGGACAACTCGCGAATCCTGACCATCACGTCACACATTGCCGAGGAAGGCGGGCTCGGCGACGACATCGGCGGGCTTCCGGCCGTCGGCATCGCGCCCGAGTGGATGAGCGAGAAGGCCATCGCCATCGGGACATACTTCGCGGCCTCGGGAGTGCCGATCATCTTTGGCGCGGGTTCCCCGGTCAGCGCGAGCAAGACCCTGAAGGACATCATGGAGAATAAGTGGTGGGGCATGGTCAACGCCGGGTTCTATTTTGAGGAGGACCCGGAAAAGATCCTTGAGCTGACGCTCAAGCTGATCGACACCGCGCGAGAGAAGCTGAAGCTCCGCAAGTACGAGCAGGGAGCGTTCGGCACCGAGCGCGTGCTCATGGATATGGCGGCACGCCGGGCCGGTTCGTTCGCCACGCCGCATGGGGTGGATGTATAAAAATTAACTCACAACCGACAACTTGTGACTGACAACGAACAACTATGTACCGGGGAGAGAAACTGAACAGCATCACCCATCTGGTGGGCATGGCGTTTGCGGTCGCCGGCCTCGTCGTTCTGGTGGTGTCCGCCGCGCGGCAGGGCGATCCCTGGAAGATCATCAGTTTCAGCATATACGGCGCCACACTCGTGGCGCTTTATTTTTTTTCCGCCCTGTACCACAGCACCCGCGGGAAGGCCAAGATCGTTCTCCGAAAAATCGACCACGTCGCCATTTACCTGCTGATCGCCGGGACCTACACGCCGTTCACGCTTGTCACCCTTCGCGGGGCCTGGGGCTGGTCGCTCTTCGGCGTTGTCTGGGCGCTCGCCGCCGGGGGCGTCGTGCAGGAAATTCTCCTGGCAAAGGCAAAAGGGAAACGCGTGCTTTCGGTCGTGATCTATGTCCTGATGGGCTGGCTCATGCTTACCGCGGTCCGCCCTCTTATGCGGGCCCTCCCCGCGGCGGGCATGGCATGGCTTGTCGCGGGCGGGCTGTTCTACACGGGAGGGATCATTTTCTACGTCCTGGACAAAAAGCTCGCCCACAGCCACGGCATCTGGCATTTTTTTGTGCTCGCCGGCAGCGCCTGCCATTACCTGACGATCCTGCTCTACGTGGCGTGAGACCGGACCTCCTCCCCGCTCCCTATCTCCTCTTAAAGAAAGAAAAAAACCCAAAAACACCTTGACATTCCCCCTGGTTTATGGTTTAAGTATAACCAAGGTTTGCATGGTGTTATACTAAGTATACTTATTATAACTATTACAACTACCCTGTCCAGTGAGGATGCCATGGTTACGCGAAAAAACCCGAAAAAATACAAGACCCAGGAGATCTGCGACCGGTTTGACATCTCTCGCGCCACGCTCTTCCGATGGGAGAGCGAGGGGCTTCTTCTGGCAGTGGAGCGGGACTGGCGCGGCTGGAGGGTGTACAACGAGAGCAACCTGAAGCATATTGAGAAGATCATCAAGGGCAAGAACGCCGGCTGAGCGGGCGTTCCGGAGCGTACATGTTTTTTTCCAGGAAAATAGAGCCGATCGCGCTGGATATCGGCTCCACCTACATAAAGCTGGTGCAGATAAAAGGCTCCGACAAGAGCTACCATCTTGTCAAGTTCGGCATGGTGCCGCTGCCGCCCGAGGTGATCGTCGAGGGCGCGGTCATGGACGCGGGGCGCGTGGTGGACGCGATCAAAGAGCTTCTCGCCGCGCAGAAGGTGAAGGTTAAAGAGGCCGTCATTTCGGTCTCCGGCAGTTCCGTCATCATCAAGCGCATCCAGGTCTCGGACATGACCGATGAAGAGCTCGCCGAGTCCATCAAGTGGGAGGCCGAGCAGTATATCCCGTTTTCCATCGACGACGTCAACATTGACTTTCAGAAGATCGGCCCCGGAGCGGTGGAAGGCCAGGCCGATGTGCTCCTGGTCGCGGTAAAGAAGGACAAGATAAACGATTACGTGAACCTGGTCAAAGAGGCGGGCCTTGAGCCCGTGGTCATGGACGTGGACGCCTTCGCGCTCGGCAACATGTTCGAGCTCAACTATGAAGCGGAGGCGGGCACCGCGGCGCTCCTCAACATCGGCGCGTCGGTCATGAACATCAATATCATGAAGGACGGCGTGTCCACGTTCACGCGCGACGTTACGGTCGGCGGCAACCGGTACAGCGAAGCGCTCCAAAAGGATTTCGGGCTTTCCTTTGAAGACGCGGAGAGAGTGAAGCGCGGCGAGGACGCGGAGGGGGTCGATAAACAGCAGGCCGCTTCCATCATCTCTTCCGTTACCGAGGACATTGTGACCGAGATACAGAGGTCATTCGAGTTCTTTCGCTCCACCGCGCCGAGCGAAAAGGTCACGCGCGTGCTGGTCTCGGGCGGCTGCGCCAGGATCAGCAATTTTCTGTCCGTTCTTTCCGAACGGCTGGAGATGCCCGTGGAGGTGGCGAACCCGTTCAAGAACATCAAGTTCGACCCGAAGCGCTTTAACCTCGCGTTCATGGAAGAGGCGGGCCCCATGGCGGCGGTGGCCGTGGGTCTGGCGCTCAGGAGGCCCGGAGACCGATGATCAAAATAAACCTCCTGCCGACCAAACGCAAGGCCCCGAAGAAGGTGACCGAGCTCCAGCAGCAAATGGCGCTTGCCGGGCTGATCTCCATCCTGCTCGTGATCGGCATCGGATATTTCTGGATAGCGCTCAATAACCGCATCAAGGCGCTGGAGCAGGAAAAAACGGCGGCCGAGTCCAGGATCCAGGCCCAGGACAACCTGTTGAAGGAAGTAATTAACGTCGAAAATGAGCGAAAAAAGGTCCTCGACAAGATCGACGTGATCGATCAGCTCAAGAAGAACCAGAGCGGCCCGGTGCGGCTGCTCGACGAGGTCAGCAAGGCGCTGCCCGTGGGCGTGAACCTGACCTCGTTTTCGGAGAGAAAGGGCCAGGTGGACATTGAGGGGACCGCCTTCACCAATAACGACATCGTCCGTTTTATCGACAATCTTAAGGCCCAGGCTTTTTTTACCGATATTTTTTTGATGGAAACGAAACAGGTGATCATCGAAGGCACCGATATGTATAATTACAAGCTGCAGTTCAGGTTCAGCGGAGCGTAATGGGTTTTACGGATAAAATACAGAAGATCCCTTCCAGGACGAGGGCGATCGGATTTTTCGGCGTCCTGGGCCTTGTCGTGGTCCTGTTTATCTGGCAAGTCCACATCCCGAAAACGGCAAAGATCAAGGAGCTCGAGACGACCGTTGCCGGTCTCCAGGCCAAGATCAGAGAGAATGACGCGAAGATAAAAAAACTCGACGAACTGAAGGCCGAGGTAAAGGCGCTGCGAGAGCGGTTGAGATTGCTTACCGAACAGCTCCCGCCGGAGACCGAGGTGTCCGGATTGCTCAGGCAGCTGCAGAACCTGGTGAACCAGTCCGGCCTTATACTCAAATTATGGAAACCGGAAAAACGGAAGCAGCACGGGAGCGGCCTGTATGACGAGATACCCATCGTTCTCGAGATAACCGGCGGATACCACAATGTGGGCGTGTTCTTTGATCGGGTGAGCAAGCTCACCCGCATTGTGAACATCATGAACCTCAAGATGGACAACGCCAAGCTGCAGAAGACAGGGCTGATCGATATCAAGATCAGCTGTACCGCGATGACATTCGCGGCAGTGGAGAAAAAAGTTGACGTCGCGCCGACAGCAAAAAAAGCTCCGTAAGAGCGTTCTTCTTTTTATGGGCCCGACGCTCCTCGCGGCGCTGGTGAGCGCCGGATGCTCGGATTCACCGAAGGCCCCGGCTGCGCCCGCCCCTGCCGCGCAACCCGCGAAACAGCCGATCGTTGCCGCGCCGCCCAGGCCGGCCGCGCCCCAGGCGCAGGCGGTAAAAGAGCCGGGCGCGGTCTATGCCTATAGTCCCAAGGGCAGGCGGGACCCTTTTATGCCGCTCATTCTTCGGGAAGAAAAAAAGGCCCAAAAGGCCGACCGCCCCCCCCTGGAGCGGTATAATATCACCGAATTCAAGCTGACCGGCATCGTATGGGGCGGCTTCGGATATAATGCGATGCTCGAAGGACCGGATAAAAAAGGCTACTTTGTCCGCGTGGGAACGATCATCGGCCCGAACAGGGGCGTCATAAAAAAGATCACGAAGGACCTTTTGGTGATCGAAGAAAAGTTCAAGACCTTCAACGGTCCGGTCCAGCGCAAAGAGATCGTCATCGAGCTGCGGAAAAGACAGGAGGGAACGCCATGAAACGTTCTCAACTCCTTACGGGAGTATGGGTTGTTGTATTCATGATAACGGCGTGGGTCCTTCAGGGGTGCGGCGCCAGGCCGGTCCTGGAGCCACAGAAGCCGGTGGTGATCGAGGGCATCGAACCCCGTGAGGCCGACGGCAAGGCCGAGATCCATGTAACGGGGTCCGGCCCGATCATGCAATACACGTCGTCTCAGATAACCGAGCCTCTCCGGCTTATCGTTGATATTACCGACGCCAATATCGAAAAATTTCAAGAAGCGATAGCCGTGAACAAAGGTCCGATCATCGACATTACCCCGAGCCAGCAGGACAACATCGCCCGCCTTGAGATCGGGCTTACCCAGGCCATAGACGCGAAGATTTATCCGGAAGGCGGAAAGCTCATCATAGAGCTTGGCAAGCCCGGCGAAGCGGCCCAGGAGCAGGCCAAGGCCGTTCCTGAGGCGGAAAAACCCGCGGAGGTCCCGAAGCCGGAGACCGCGCCCCCGACAGAGAAGCCTGAAGCGGCCCTGCCGGAAGCCGCCAGGGCGTCGATCGTCACATCGGTAAAGGCCACGGCAGGCCGCGCAGGGGTCAAGGTCATCATCGCGGCAAACGGCCCCATGAGGCCCAACACGTTCATGATCGAAGGCAGGAAACTGGTGATAGACATTCCCGGGGCCCGAAGCACGGTCAGGCCGACCGTCATTCCCGTACGCAAGGGCGGACTGGACAGGGTGCGCGTAGGTCAGCACCCGGCCCCGGACCGGAAGGTGAGGGTGGTCCTGGACCTTACCGCGCCGATGGAATATACCAGCACGCCCGAGGGGAACAAGGTCGTTATCGCCCTGACAGCAACGGCGGCGCCCGCCCCGGACAGGGAACAGCCGCCCACGGAAAGGGCCGCGTCTCAGGAGCAGGCTGCCGCCTCCGAGAAAGAGGTCGCGCAGGCCGGCGCTCCGGCAGTCGCGGGGAAGAAAACAGCGCCCGTCGCGGCGCCTCCGGCCGTGAAAGAGCGGGCATCGCCCGGGGAGCAGGACATGGTGTCCACGGAGGAGACGATCCTTTCCGGCGGCAGCAAATACACCGGCAGAAAGATATCCCTCGACCTGCAGGACGCGGACCTGGTGAATGTGCTCAGGCTTTTTGCCGACGTGGCGAATCTCAATATCATTCTTTCACCGGAAGTAAAAGGCAGGGTCACCGTGCGCATGGTCAACATCCCCTGGGACCAGGCCATGGACATGATACTCAAGATGAACGGCATGGGTTACACGCGTGAAAATAACATTTTGCGGGTCGCTACTCATGCGGCGCTGTTCAGGGAGACCGAGGAAGAGGCCAAGGCGAAGGAGTCCAAAAAGAAGGCGGAAGATCTGGTAACCAGGATCATCGCGGTCAGCTACACGGGCGCAAAGGAAATGGAGGGTACGCTCAAAAAATCTCTTTCGCCCCGCGGCGATATACAGATGGATGAAAGGACGAACACGCTTATCATAAAGGACCTCCAGCGAAACCTGGATGACATCGTGGCCCTCATCAAGATCCTCGACAAGCCGATCCCCCAGGTCATGATCGAGGCCAGGGTCGTGGAAGCGACGCTGAGCTTCAGCCGGGAGATCGGCGTGCAGTGGGGCGGCGGGTTCACTGCGGACGCGTCCCACGGGAACCCGACGGGCCTCCAGTTTCCGAATTCAATCGGCGTGACCGGCAGTGAAGGCCTGGGGCAGGTGCCGTCGGGGACAGGCAGTTTCCTGGTGAACATGCCGGCCGCTATAATCCCGGGGACCGGCGGCGGTGTCGGCTTCAGCTTCGGTTCGCTCAACAAGTCGTTGAATCTCGACATTATACTCTCGGCGCTGGAATCCACCGGAGAAGGCAAAATACTTTCACAACCGCGCGTGAGCGCCCTCGACAACAAGGAAGCCAGGATAACGCAGGGCTTTTCCATCCCCTACCTCAACACGACATCGGCCGCGGGGGCCACGGTGCAGTTTATCGACGCCATGCTCCAGTTAATTGTCACGCCGCACGTAACTCCCGACAATAAGATATTCATGAAGGTCAAGGCCACCAAGAACTCGCCCGATTCGTCTGTTGTGGTCCAGGGCCTGCCGTCCATACGCAAAAACGAGGCTGAAACCGAGATCCTTCTCTCGGACGGCGAGACGGCGGTCATCGGCGGAGTGATCGTCGTCGAGAAGACGCAATCTGTTACCAAGGTGCCGTTTTTCGGGGACCTGCCGCTCATCGGCTGGCTGTTCAGACATAATGCGAAGACCGAGAGCAAGCGGGAACTTCTCATCTTTTTGACCCCGAGGATAATGCATCAGGAGGCGATATAGGAACGGCGCGAGAGATGATGGACGAAGGACGAGGGACGCAGATCGCAAAACGGCACGGCAAGATAGAAAAGGAGTGGAGCGATGAGTAATGCGCCGCTTCTATATTACAGGACGAAAGAGCGGATAGCGGAGTACCGGAGAAGACCGGCATTGCAAAAGCTCAAGTGGCTTGAGGCGCAAATGGAGTTCTTCTATTATGCAATGTCCGATAAGGCCAGGAAAATCCGAGACCGCATGGAAAATGAACCCCGTAAGAGATTATGAGCGTAATGAA
>DATDRO010000295.1:0-7226 GCA_035291685.1 Nitrospirota bacterium
TCCCGGGAAACGGAACAAAAACCCGTAAGCATACAGGAAAACAGTTCAAAAACCGCGCAAGGGGCAGCACAGCCTGAAGATACTGCTCTTCCCGTTGTGACCTACGCTGAGATCATCACCACCAAACTGATTTCCGAGAAGTATCTGTCACTCCAGTACACAGGCCAGGATTCCCTGGGGAGGCCGATCGCTTACCGATTCCGGTGGTATGTTGACGGCAGTTTGATCTCTGAAGCTGAGGAAAATGTTCTGGATTCGGCGTATGTCAAGAAAGGCGCCCATGTGGAGGCCGAAGTGATCCCTTCATGCGACGGAGTGGAAGGCCGCGCCTTCAGGACAGCGGCAGTCACCATCAAAAACACTCCTCCCTTCCTTACTTCCATCATGTTCGCTCCGTTGCCGGCGCATCCGGGCGACCAGCTTGCGGCGATTCCCGAGGGAGAGGACCGGGATAACGAAACGATCACCTATCTCTACCAATGGAGGGTAAATGATAAGGACATACCGGGAGCAAACGGGCCGACTTTCGACACAGCGGCTTTGAAAAAAAAGGACCGCATCTCCGTTACCATAACACCGTTTGACGGAGAAGATTATGGAAAACCTTTCCTGTCCATCTATGCGGTGTTGTCCAACAGGCATCCGGACATTGTCTCCACGCCGCCTTCCGGAATGGAAAACGGCGTATACCTTTACCCGGTAATTGCGAAAGACCCGGATGGGGACCCGCTGACCTTTCAGTTGCTTGAGTCGCCTTCCGGGATGACCATTCATCCTTCGTCAGGCATGATCCGCTGGGAGCCTCCGAAGCACGTGGAAAAGAAGCAGGAGATCGCCGTCAAGGTTTCCGTCGACGACAGGGACGGGGGACAGGCATCGCAGGAGTTCTCGCTCACCCTCGAGGTGCGCTGACGTCGATCGACAGCCGCAGACAACTGTTGTGAGCTGTTTCTGTCCGCCATCAGCTCGGTGCGCGGTACTTATCTATTATCCCGCAATGATCGTCATGCCCGTCGTTCAGCATTCCCGCTGCCATAGCTTGATTTTTAGCGTATAATGACATACAATCAAACAGGTCACACCATAATTAAATTGTGCAGAACATAGAAAGACCAATGGATAAAGGCCTGGTAAAGAGGTTTCTGAATTACCTGGCGGTTGAAAAGGGGCTTTCCGACAATACCCTTGAGTCTTACGAAAGGGACTTGAAGAAGTACGCGCTCTTTACGAGGGACAAGGGCCCCGACGCCGTCACGCAGGACGATGTCGTATCGTTTCTGGCCTCGCTGTCGTCAAAAGGCATTTCCACGCCGTCCGCGGCGCGAAACCTTGCCGCGGTAAGAGGATTTCATAAATATCTGCTTATTGACGGGCTTGCCCATACAGACCCGACGGTGAACCTGGAAACGCCCCGGGGATGGAAGCGGCTGCCGAAAACGCTGCCCGCCGCGGAGGTGGAAGGACTTCTCGCTCAACCGGACCCGGCGATCCCGATGGGCGCGCGCGACAGGGCCATGCTCGAACTTCTTTACGCAACGGGTCTCCGCGTGAGCGAGCTGGTCGGTCTCAAATTATCGGACATAAATCTCGAGCGTGGTTTTCTTCTGGTCGTTGGAAAAGGCTCGAAGGAAAGGGCTGTTCCGATGGGTGAATCTGCCGTGGCGGCCATTCATGCTTATCTGGACGGAGGCCGGGCGGCATTGCTGAAGGGCAAGGAATCGAACTTTCTTTTCATCAGTTCAAGGCGACGGCAGATAACGCGGCAGACGTTCTGGGGAAGAATTAAATATTATGCAAGGCAGGCCGGCATTGCGCAGAACATCTCTCCCCATACGCTGCGACATTCGTTTGCCACGCACCTTCTCGACAACGGCGCCGACCTTCGGGTCGTGCAGGCCATGCTCGGTCATTCGGACATATCAACCACCCAGATCTATACCTACGTATCGAGAGAGAGGCTCAGGAAGATCCACGAGAAATATCATCCGAGGGGATGAAGGACAGGAGTCAGAATCCAGTAGTCAGGAGTCAGAATCATTGTAGATTTTATTCTGGCTTCAGAATTCTGGCTCCTGGCTTCTGAAAAGGTCATGGAAATCATCACCAGTCATACGAACGCCGATTTCGACGCACTGGCCTCCATGGTAGCGGCGAAGAAGCTCTATCCTGACGCCAAACTGGTGTTTCCCGGCTCTCAGGAAAAGAGCATGCGTGATTTTTTTCTGGAATCAACGCTGTACGCCGGAGAGATCGAGCGCCTCCGGAACATCGACGTCGCCGCGGTCACGAGGCTCATCATCGTTGACAACAGGAACCCCGCTCGGCTGGGCAAGCTTGCCGCGGCCCTGGCCGGACCCAATATATCGGTGCATATCTACGACCATCATCCGTACACATCGGCAGATATCAAAGGGGAGCATGAGGTCGTGGAGGAGGTCGGCGCGACGACGACGCTTATGGTAGAGCTTCTCCGGCAGAAGGGGATCCCCATTACGCCGCTCGAGGCCACGATATTCGCTCTCGGGATCTACGAAGAGACCGGCTCTCTCACGTTCATATCAACCACCGAACGCGACGCCCAGGCTGCCGCGTATCTCATCTCTCTAGGCGCGAATCTCAATGTCGTCTCTGATTTCATCTCACGCGAGCTCACGCAGGAGCAGATCGCGGTCCTGAACGACCTGATCGCGGCCGCGAAGAGCTATGATATCAATAAAGTGAGCCTTGTGATAGCGGCCCTGGCCACTGCCGCGTTTGTGCCGGACCTGGCCGCGCTCGCGCACAAGATCAGGGACCGGGAAAGCCTCGATGTGCTGTTCCTCGTCGTGCAGATGGGCGATAAGACGTATATCATCGCGCGGTCCCGGATACCGCAGGTGAATGCCGGCCTTGTGCTCGGGGAATTGGGCGGCGGCGGACATTCCACTGCTGCCGCCGCCGTGGTCAAGGACATGACGTATTTGCAGGCAAAAGAACGGCTCATTGATATATTGAAGAAACACATCAAGCCGGGAAAGGCCGCGAGCGATATCATGACCGCGCCTGTCAAAACCATTCTCGCAGGCAGCACCATTGCTCAGGCAAACGAGGCCATGACCCGTTTCAGCGTGAATGTGCTGCCGGTCCTGAGTGAAGAGAAGTTCCTCGGTACCATCACCCGCGAGGTCGTGCAGAAGGCGCTTTTCCACGGACTCGGGAAGCAAAAGGTCGAGGAATTCATGACCACCGGCGCGCTGTCCGCCACGCCCGATATGCCCATGAGCCAGGTCGAGAAGGTGATGATCGAAGAACAACAGCGCTTCATGCCGGTGCTTGACCGAAGCGGGGGTCTCGTCGGCGCGATCACCCGTACGGACCTCCTGCGATCCCTGCATGAAGAACGATTCGCCGGGGTCCCTGTGCCGGACGACGCCGGGCCTCACCCCGCGAGAAACATCAAGGGACTGCTCGAAGAGCGGGTTCTGCCCGAGGTCCGGGAGACGCTCAAGATCGTGGGCGAGGTGGCCGACGAGGCGGGTTTTCCGGTCTATCTCGTGGGAGGCATTGTGCGGGACCTGTTTCTCCGCGTCATGAACCTCGATATTGATATCGTCGTCGAGGGGGACGGCATCACGTTCGCGGGCATGCTCGTGAAAAAACTCGGCGGACGGATGAAAACCCACCAGAAGTTCGGCACCGCTGTCGTGGTGCTTCCGAAAGGTCTCAAGCTCGACATCGCCACCGCGAGGCTCGAATACTACGAATCTCCGGCCGCGATGCCGACGGTGGAGCTCTCTTCCATCAAGAAAGACCTTTACCGCCGCGATTTCACCATCAACACGCTCGCGGTACGGCTGAACAGGAAGCATTTCGGAGAACTTATTGATTTTTTCGGCGGCCTGCGCGACATCAAAGAGAAAACCATCCGCATCCTGCATAATCTTTCCTTCATAGAGGACCCGACGCGGGTGTTTCGCGCCATACGCTTCGAGCAGCGGTTCGATTTTCAGATCAGCAAACACACGCTGAACCTGATCAAGACCTCCGTGAACATGAAACTCTTCAACAGGCTTTCGGGAGAGAGGATCTATGCCGAGCTCATCCTCATGTTTTCCGAGGCGGAGCCTCTGAAAGCGCTCACGCGGATGGCCGGCCTCGATCTCCTGAAATTCATCCACCCGGGCATCAGGATCACGACGGACGTGGAGAAGCTTTGCATAGGCATCGGAGAAACGCTTACGTGGTTCAGGCTGCTCTACCTGGACATAACGATAGAACGGTGGTTCCTGTACTTTCTCGGGCTCCTCGACAGACTGAAGGACGAAGCCGTCGAAGAAACACTTGAGCGTCTCGCCGTTCCCCGGAAGGTCCGCGACAGGGTGCGGACCGCGAGGACGGGGTACCGTGACGTCCTGTATGAATTTTACCGGAGCCCCGATCTTGCTTCGAGCAGCGTATATGATCTCTTGAGGCCGCTCGAGGGCGAAACGGTCCTCCTGATGATGGCAAAGGCAAAACAGGAAGCGGCGAAGAAGTACGTTTCCCTCTATCTTACCCGCCTGCGGAATGTGAAAGTGACGCTGAGCGGAGACGACCTGAAGAACATGGGAATTCCGCCCGGGCCGCGGTACAAGAAGATCCTCTCGCGGCTCCTTGACGCGAAGCTGGACGGTAAGGTGAAGAACAGGGAGGACGAGATCGAGTTTGTGAGGAATATGAGCTCGGCACGGTAAGTTTTCGCAGTCACTCAGGTTGGCCATTTCACCGGGACCGTCAAGCAGGCGTTGAGAATCAATGCAGGCCCGCCCGCTTCGCGCGGTCGTTTAGCGTGCCCCGCGTTGCGAACTCATGACTTACAACCGATAACTTATAACTGTCGATAGTTACCAGTTGTCGGTTATCAGTTGGTTTTTCGGCACGCTCACAGCGACTCTCGCGCCGGGGCCGACCTGCGTTATTGACAATTGCAGGCTTCAACTTTGACACAAAAGAACCAATAGGTGTTTTCGGGGTTGACGAACTGCGATATTTTAGGCATAGTATACCTAATGATATATATCTCTTTGTTCGGCGGGGTGCTCCTCCTCCTCTACGGCATCAAACTGCTTAATGACGGGCTTCAGCACGCGGCCGGCCCAAGGATCCGTTCGCTTCTGCGGTCGCTCACGAGCAACCGGCTGACGGCCGTGGGTGCGGGGGCCTTCATCACCGGCCTCATCCAGTCGAGCAGCGCAACCTCGGTCATGCTCGTGGGATTTGTGAGCGCCGGGCTCATGACCTTTCGCCAGACCCTCGCCGTGATCCTGGGCGCGGACATCGGCGCCACGCTCACGGTACAGCTTATCGCTTTCCATGTCTATGACTACGCCATTCTTTTTGTCGGGGCAGGTCTTGTTTTCACGCTTTTTTCTAAAAGACACCTGTATAAAAATATAGGACAGGGCCTGCTCGGGTTCGGTTTTGTCCTCCTTTCCATCAAGATCATGTCCGACGCCGTGGCCCCTCTCGAACAAAGCGATCTGTTCAAACAGGTCCTTCTTGTCCTGGTAGGGACGCCCGTGATGGGGATCCTTCTCTCCACGCTTCTGACGGCGCTTATCCACAGCAGCGCGGCGACCATCAGTATCGCGCTTGCGCTGGCCAGCCACGGCCTGATCACCCTTGATGCTGCTGTTCATATTGTTCTCGGCGCGAACATCGGAACCTGTTCCACCGCCCTGATGGCAAGCCTGCGCTCCCCGGCCGAGGCGCGGCGCGTTGCCTGGGCGCATGTGGCGTTCAAAATATTCGGGGTCGCGCTCGTCCTGCTCTTTTTGACACCCTTTCTGGGTCTTGTCGGGCTTACGGAACATGATCTGTCAAGGCAGATCGCCAACGCTCATACCCTGTTCAACGTGGTCATGGCCGTGGTCTTGCTGCCGTTTATCGCTTTGTTCTCCAGGCTTATCACCAGCCTGGTCCCGGAAAAGGCGGAAGAGAAAAAATTCGGCCCCATGTATCTCGATGAGCACGTGCTCACCACCCCGCCTCTCGCCCTCAGCCAGGCCACCCGCGAGGTCCTGCGCGCCTCCGATATCGTGCGCGAGATGCTCTCGAACGTGATCAAGGTCTTTAAGAGTGATGACCTGTCGATGATATGGAGCGTTAAAGATAAGGACAATCTGATCGACGTGCTTGACCGGCAGATACGGCTCTATCTGACCCGGCTATCGTCCTCGAACCTCACGGAATCGCAGTCCCATCGCGCGGTCGCGCTGCTGGAGATCACCCGCGACCTCGAAAACATCGGCGACATCATAGACAGGAACCTCATGCCGCTCGCGGTCAAGCGGATCAACAAGGGCATCATGTTCTCGCAGGAGGGTCTGGAGGAGATCTCCGTGTTCCATAAGTCGGTCCTGGAGAATTTTGATCTGGCGATATCGGCTTTTGCGAGCCAGGACCGGGACCTCGCCGGCAAGGTGGTAAGGAACAAGGAGGATCTCGGGATATCGGAACGGGAGCTTGTTCAGGCCCATCTCGAGCGGCTTCGCAAGGGGCTCCGTGAATCCATCGAGACGAGCCATATACACCTGGACGTTATCGGGAACCTGGCCCGCATAGATTCCCTGATATCGCACGCTGTCTACCCGATCCTTGAACAAGCTCGGGCAAGGGGGCGTGAAGATGTCGGGATCGAACAGCCGTAGGGTTGAGTGATGAAGGACGACGGAAGATTGAGGACGAATAACGAAGGACGGGAAAATCGTCCATCTTTTTACAGAGGGGGAGGCATTGCATGATCAGGCAGCTACGGGTAAAGACGAAGTCGCGGACAGAGCTGGTCGATATCTCGCAGGGCATACAGCGGCTGGTAACGGAGAGCGGAATCCGCTCCGGCATGTGTTACCTCTACGTGCCCCATACGACCTCGGCGGTAACGATCAACGAAAATTCCGATCCGAATGTGGGACGCGATATTTTGAAAGAATTGAGCAAGATGGTCCCCTTTGAAGACGACTACGGCCACACTGAAGGCAACTCGGCGGCCCATATAAAATCGAGCATCATAGGGGTGTCCAAGGCCGTGATGGTGGAAGATGGCAGGCTGATGCTCGGCACCTGGCAGGCGGTCTTTTTCTGCGAGTTCGACGGCCCGCGTGAACGCAGGGTGTATGTGAAGGTGATGGAGGAATAGGGGAGAACGATGGACGAAGGACGAGGGAAGAAGGACGAGAAAAGCGGGGGGATGGGCGGTACGCCTGACT
>DATDRO010000296.1:0-5999 GCA_035291685.1 Nitrospirota bacterium
GAGGAAAAAATAAGCCTCCACCAGTTTGAAACAACGTCAACGGAAGGGCATTGTGTCCGCGGTGAGACCTTGTTTGAGCTGGTCCCCTGGCTGAAGCGCGCGGCGAAAATCGTCAGGTTTCATCACAAAGATTGGAGACAGTGGGAAGAGCCTATCAGTTCACCCGTTGTTCTTGAATCGCAAATCCTTTTTCTCGCCGATCATCTCGAACGGTCAATTAACCGCTCACAGTATATCCTGCACCAGGAAACACAGCTTATCGAAAAGATCGCTTTCTTGTCAGGGACAGCCATTCACCCGGATGTGGTCGGTTCGTTTATGACCGCGTCCGGTCGCGAAGAGTTCTGGCTGGACCTGATCTCCCCCCGGTTATATTCGCTCCTTCTGCATAATGGACCTTACCGGCGCGTGGAGATCGATCTTGCCTCTATTTCCACGATCGGCGAACTTTTTCGAAACATTATCGACTTCAGGTCCCGCTTTACGTCGACCCATTCATCCGGTGTCGCCGAATGCGCTTCCACGCTCTCCAAAATATTCGGCTTCAGCGACCTGGAAGCGAGCCTCATGAATGTAGCGGGAAATTTTCACGATATCGGCAAACTCGCGGTGCCGAATACTATTCTTGAAAAACCGGACAAGTTGACCAACGAAGAGTATGCGGTCATGAGACAGCATACCTATTTTACCTTTTCCATACTGAACACGATAGGAGGACTCCAGCAAATAGCCGAGTGGGCGGCGTTTCACCATGAGAGACTGGATGGGTCCGGATATCCCTTTCATCATCACGCGGACAAGATCAGTACGGGGTCGCGGATCATGGCGGTGGCCGATACCTTTACGGCAGTGGCCGAGGACAGGCCCTACCGGAAAGGCATGCAGCGGGAAGAGATTGAAAAGATCTTAAAAAAACGGGCGGACATGAATCTCCTGGATAAAAGGACCGTTGATCTTCTGTTGGAGAATTACGATGAAGTGTTGGCAAGGGTCATGGAAAAACAGGCTTCCACGAAGGAATACTACGAACAGCAATTCGCAAACATCGGGAAAGAAAGTTCAGAGAACCGGGCGAAAGCCTTTTGAAGAGAAGAACCACCTGCTTTTTTGCAGTCTATACACTCTGTTTCCTCTCCTCCAGCTCCCTCTTCACCGTCGGAAACGCCTCCAGGTTCGTGTGCGGCAGGAACAGGGCCGAGAGGTACTCGTCCATGAAGTTCCGCGAGACCGAGAGCTCAAGATAGGTCATCTTTTTCGCGATCTCTTCGGCCTCGTGCCGCAGGCGGTCGCAGAGGAGGGCGTAGTAGGCGCCCATGATCGAGGTGTTGCCGAGGAAGACGAACTTTTCGACCGCAAGGTCCGGCAGCAGGCCGATGGTGATGGCGCGCTCCACGTCGATGTATCTCCCGAAGCCGCCGGCGATGAATACCTTGTCCACGTCGGCAAACCTCATTTCCATCTGTGCGAGGAGCGTGGCAAAGCCCGCGTAGATCGCGGCCTTGGCCCGGATCAGATTATCGAGGTCCACCTCGGTGATCACGATCTCTTTGTTGATGGCGCTCTCCACCCTCCAGGCAAGCACGTACTCAAGCCCGCTCTCGCCCTTCCGGATGCGCTTTGAGCCGATCTCTTCCCGGATCTTTCCCTTCTGGTCGATCACGCCGGTGAGGTACATCTCGGCCAGGGTGTCGATCATGCCTGAACCGCAGATGCCGATGGGTTTCACGTCGCCGATCACCCGGTAGTTCACCTCGAAGGTTTTGGGATCGATCTCCACCTCTTCGATGGCGCCTTCCATGGCGCGCATGCCGAACTTGATGCCGCTTCCTTCAAAGGCGGGCCCCGCGGAGCAGGCGGCGGTCACGAGCCAGTCCTTGTTCCCGAGCACGATCTCGCCGTTCGTGCCCACGTCGATGAAGAGCGAGACCGCGTCCTGTTTGTGGACCTGCGAGACGAGGACGCCGGCAGTGATGTCGCCGCCCACATAGCTTGCCACGCTCGGCACGGCGTAGATAATAGCCTGAGGGTCGATCCGGAACCCCACGTTCTTGCCTCGGATGAGCGGGAAGAACGTCGCCGTGGGGATATAGGGCTCCTCGCGGATGTATTGGGGGTTGATGCCGTAGAAGAGGTGCATCATGGTGGTGTTGCCGGCAACGACGATGTAGTCGATCATTCCGGCGGATACGTTGTTCTTCTGGGCCAGTTCCCGGAGCATGGTGCTGACGTTGCCCACCGCAAGGTCCTGGAGCTCCTGGAGGCCGTTCTTCTCCGTGGCGTAGACGATGCGCGTGATCACGTCGTCACCGCACTTCACCTGGCTGTTGTAGGAGGAAGCCGTGCCGAGGATGTTTCCGTTTGTCATGTCAACGAGGTACACCACGACCGTGGTGGTGCCGATGTCCACGGCCGCGCCGTAGCGGGTCAGGGCGGCATCGCCGGGGAAGATGTCCATGATCTCGAGCACCTCGCCGACGCTGAAGAGCGATACCGTCACCTTCCAGTCCTTTTCTCTTAGCGTATGGGCGAGTTTTTTCAGGACAAGGTAGTTCATGTGCAGGTGGGACGCGTCGAGCCCCTTTTGGTCCAGGGCGCGGCGGACCCGCTCATAGTCCGAGATGCTGTCATCGAGGGTGGGCGGGATCAGCTCCAGATAGACCCGCTTGATACGGGACTCGAGGCAACCGCCGGCGGACGCCATGAGGCGAATGATCTCTTCCGTTTTTGCGCCCGTGGCGATCTTATGCTTTGCCTGCATGCGGGACTCGGGCGGTATCTCCACGACAAGGTCGCCCGTGACCTTCGAGAGACAGGCGAGGATATAGCCGCGTTCCACCTCTTCCCTGGTCAGGAACGAGCGAGACTTCCCGCTTTCGACGGAACCCTTCGTGACGATGACCTTGCATTTGCCGCAGTTGCCTTTGCCGCCGCACGACGAGAGCACGTAGACGCCCGCGGCCTTGGATGCCTTGAAGAGGTTCGTGTTGGCGTCCACATCAACGGACGCGTTGTCCGGCAAGAAGGTGACCTTGTATTTCATCAGAAAACCCACTTCCTTAACATCCCCTCCCTTGATGGGAGGGGAAATTCAAAAGGGGAGGGTGATGGTCGGTGCGCGTAAGATGACCCAATTCTCCATCCCCTATGTGAACGCAGTTCATGGCCGATTCATGTCGGAACTATATCAGGGAGGGGGGAAGCGGTCAAGAAGTTTTTGGTCCGGGCAAAGCGGCGCGCTGAAAAAGAACAGTGTTTCATTCGGCCCGCAGGCTTGAAAGCCCGTTTTTCGGGAGATTTGCTGTTGCAATTTGATAAAATGTGTACTATTCTCAACTCACAACTCAAGGTGCCTTCGGCATCCACAAGGACTTTCTCATCGTGCGTATGGACAAGGAAATCGATAAATGCATTTCAATGCTTGATGATCTCGCAAAAGATCCCGGACGATTTGCGACCCTTCCGGAAGAGCAGCGGATCGCCCTTTTAAAAGCGGCCGGTGAGATATCCCGCCCCAACAGAGCTGAAGCGAAAAGAAGGAACAAGGCCGCGAACAAGGCCCAAAGCCGCGAGCTTCTGGAGAACGACCGGCGCGCGAGAAATACCACCGGCATCCGCAGCGCGCGTATGGACGCAACGTTCACGGCGCCTCCCCGGATAGACGACGATCCATCCGGCACGGAGCAGCGCGGGGGGGAAATTCACGCGCCGCGTAATTGCTATGTGTGCAAGGAGGAATACACGACCCTGCACTTTTTTTATGATTCTCTGTGCAAAAAATGCGGCGATCTGAATTACCGCAAGCGTTTTCAGACAGCGCCGCTCCACGGTCAGGTCGCTTTGCTCACCGGCGCTCGCGTAAAGATCGGTTATCAGGCCGCGCTCATGATGCTGCGCGCCGGCGCCACGGTCATCGCGACGACCCGGTTTCCCGTTGACGCGGCCATGCGGTATTCCCGGGAAGAGGGATATGATGTGTGGGGAGACCGGCTGCATATTCACGGTCTTGATCTCCGGCATATTCCGAGCGTGGAGTTATTTACCCGTTTTCTGGAAAAGCGATACGGGCGCCTTGACCTCTTGATCAATAACGCTGCCCAGACCGTACGACGGCCCGCGGGGTTTTATGCCCATCTCATGCAAAACGAAAAGAACGGCTTGAGCGCATTGCCCCCTGAGGCCCGCAGGCTTCTTCAAGACCATGATACGTGCAAACAACAGCTGGTTTCTCTCTGCAATAATACCGGCGATCAGGATTCCGCCCTTGCCGCGCCATGGCATGACCCGAGCCCCGGCATCGGCCTTCGCGAATCAGCGCATCTATCACAGATCTCCTATGGGTATGATGATCCGCCTGTTTCCGAGGAACTGTTCCCAAAAGGGAAGCTTGACAGCGATCTTCAGCAGGTGGACCTGCGAAAGACGAACAGCTGGCGTTTGCGGCTCGGCGAGATACCTGCCGCGGAAATGCTGGAAGTTCAACTGGTGAATTCGGTGGCTCCCTTTGTGCTGTGCAACAGGCTGGTGTCCCTCATGCGGCGCGACCGCACCGGACGGAAGCATATCGTGAATGTGACGGCCATGGAAGGCAAGTTCTTCAGATTCAAAAAAGATGACAGGCATCCGCATACGAACATGGCGAAAGCGGCCCTGAACATGATGACGCATACGTCGGCAGAGGACCTTGTCAGGGACGGCATCTATATGAATGCGGTCGATACCGGCTGGGTCACTGATGAAGACCCGGTGGAGCTTTCCCAGTTCAAGCAGAAAGTTCATGATTTTCAGCCTCCCCTTGATATCGTCGATGGGGCCGCCAGGGTCTGCGATCCGTTTTTCGACGGCATCCTGACCAATAAGCACTGGTGCGGAAAATTTCTTAAGGACTATTTCCCCATTGAATGGTAGCCGCTGCGCACGTCATGGCAATTACTGAGGAGTAGGTTTCCATCGTTGCCATATGGCCGTTTCTACTGCTACTTCCCTGAACAGGCTCTCCAGGGTCACATTTTTCTCCTTGCTTTGTTCCTGTAACCGCCGTATTCTGTCGGGCAAAGGACACCCATGACAACAGACCATATCAAGATGATTGCCCGCTGAACTGAAGGTCAACGGACAACAGGTCAGGCTCACATGGTACGAGGGTCCGTCGATCATATTCTCTTTCACGAGGTTTGGTGTATGGAGCCGTTAAGCAAAACGCAGAAGAAAAAAGAAGCCCTGTCTTTGCAGGCAATGGGAGAGCAGCTGATAACCTTGTCGTCCGAACAGCTCAAGCACATTGATCTGCCGGAGAACCTGCTCAATGCCGTCACCTTGGCCAAATCGATCAAAAAACACGGGGCGCGGGGCAGGCAGATGCAGTATATCGGCACGTTGATGCGGAAACATGATACCACGCCCATTCAAGACTGCCTCCGGCGCATAGAACAGGGAACTCACAGACAAACCGAGGATCACCAGAAGAGAGAAAGATGGCGGGATGAACTGATAGCCGGGAATGACCTGCTTATCGAAGAGATCCTCATACAACTCCCTCATGGGGACCGGAAGCAATTAACGGACCTCGTTCAAAAAGCGCGGCAGGAACGGGCCGCAAAGAATCCTGTTCCCAAAGCCGCCCGAATATTGTTCCGGTATCTTACGCGATGCGCGATGCATCAATAAAAAAACATCGGCCCCGGAGGGTCAGCTTTCTGCTCGATCCTGATCGTGTTTTATTGGGCAACTCGGCGCAGGGGAACGTCAAAGGCTTTGATCTTGTGCTTGTCCAAAGACTCCCTGCATCCCGTGAATCCCGCCTTGGCGGGACGCGGCCTGTGAACGGCGATGCAGAAAAAGAAAATGGATCATGAACTTCCAGGATACTTCCCAGTTTGATCAGGATCCTTTGAACTCTCTCAGAAGGACGACATGGCGCTGAAATCCACGATATTCAAAGCAGAGCTCCAGATCTCAGACATGGACCGCAATTATTATGGCGATCACAGCCTTACCATCGC
>DATDRO010000297.1:0-2581 GCA_035291685.1 Nitrospirota bacterium
GAAACCGGGACCGTGGAACTGAACCAATCCATCATAACGGCATCAGGCGTTCCGAAGGCATATATCGACGACGAGGTTTCGGTCCAGAAGAGAGAGATCTCACGCCGCGTCGAGCTCTATCGCGGCGGGAAGGAGATAGCGCCGCTCGATGGCAAGACCATCATCCTCGTCGATGACGGCGTCGCCACCGGCGCGACCCTGAAGGCCGCGATCGCGACACTCAGGAGAGAAAAGATAGGCAGGCTCGTGGTCGCCATCCCCGTTGCCCCGCCCGAGACCGCCGGCAAACTCGAGCGCATGGCCGATGAATTCATCTGTATTGAAACACCCTTGCATTTCATGGCCGTCGGCGCCCACTATCGAAATTTTGTCCAGGTCACGGACGGAGAAGTGGTGAAGCTGCTGCAGCAATCAGCCGCAGACCGCGGATAGGGAACGGATGCGGAGTGCCGGAAGAGTGAGTGCAAGATGGCATTGAAGGCCGCGTAACGGATCCGGGGTGTTGTCTCATGAGCGAATTTCAGACACAGACAGTTTATATCTCCGTTGATACTGTAAGACTTGAAGGGACGCTCGCTCTGCCGCAGGGCGCAAAGGCCGCCGTGATCTTCGCCCACGGAAGCGGCAGCAGCCGGTTCAGTCCGAGGAACCGGTATGTGGCGCAGATGCTCAACGCTGCCGGCATCGGCACACTGCTCTTCGATCTGCTCACCAGGGACGAGGACAGCGCCTATGAAAACCGGTTCAACATCGCGCTGCTTACGGAGCGGTTGAAGGCGGTGACGCGCTGGCTCCAGGACCAGCCTGAGTCCATCGGGCTTTCGATCGGCTATTTCGGCGCGAGCACCGGGGCGGCGGCGGCGCTCTGGGCGGCCGCGGACCTCGGTCCTGAAATCAAAGCAGTTGTCTCTCGCGGCGGCCGGCCGGACATGGCCGAGCGTGTTCTGGGAAAGGTCCAGGCGCCTACGCTCCTCATCGTGGGCGGCTACGACGAAACCGTTATCCGGCTGAATGAGGAGGCCTTCGCCTTTTTGAAGGCGGAGAAGGAACTCAAGATCATCCCCCGGGCCACGCACCTTTTCGAAGAGCCGGGCGCACTCGAAGAAGTGGCGCGCCTTGCCGCGGAGTGGTTCATGAAACACCTCCTGATGAAACGGCAATAACCACCGCCCTTAATTCAGCAATACCTCAAAAATATTCTTATGTACCCGTCAGGCGGCTTCAGCAGAAGTAAAATTTTAATTTCAACGAATCTCTCTGCAGTTTCTGCTATATTATCTTGTAAGCAATTTGCGGTAAGCTTCACCACCGCCAAAAATCCATAAATCAGCAGAGAAGGGCAAAGAACAATAAAATGACAGGAGGATGGAAATAATGAAAAAATATCGGGTCTTTTTGTTAACGGTGTTTCTATCTTTTATTCCGGCGGTGTTATGGGCTGATCAGATAAAAATCGCTATCATGCAGGATAACGTAAACGAGGCGCAAAAATACGCCCCCTTGGCCGGCTATTTAAAGACCAAAGGTATCGTGGTCTCTTTTGTGGGAACGCCCTCATATCCGGCTGCAGCGAAAATGTTCTCGTCGGGTGAGGTGGACGCGATGTTCAGCGGTTCGGGTGTGGCAGGCGTCATGATCTTGAAAGATCTGGCCGTGCCGGTGGTGCGGCCCCTTGGTAAAGACGGCTTCAGCACCTATTGGGCAGTTATCGTAGCCCCGAAGGGATCGCCGAAGTTCACGGGGTCCGCGGATTATTTCGAGCTGAGAAAAGTGATCTTCTGTTCTCTGGCGTCGTCGGGCGAGTTTTTCTATCACACAATTCCGAAGAACGAGAAAACAAATGCGACCCTTTTGAAGGCCGGCTCTCACGGAGCTGCCATAGAAACGCTTGCACGGGGTTTGGCGGACATCGCCATTGTAAAAAACCGCGTTTGGGACAAAATGAAGGACGCGCATCCTGAACTTGCGCTTGTGGGCGAAGATACCGGAGAGAACCCCGACGGGACATTGATCGTCTCGAAGAAGGCGGACCCGCGCCTGGTCTCGAAAGTCACCGCCGCTCTCCTCGCTGTTAAGGAAAATGTTTCTCCCGAGGCGAACGACGTGTGCGAAAAAATGAACATCAGCGGTTTCATAAAAACAACCCAGGAAGATTTCAGGCATACCCTGGAACTGTTGAAAAAGGCAGGCGTTGATAAATCGTTCAATTTTGCCTATTAAGCTGCGTTAAAAGATTCCCCGCCTCAGCAAGAGGCGGGGAGTTCCGCCCAAAGTATTATATTACTGCGCCAAGCTTTTTTCCATGGGTATCCGTCTTCCCCGTTGTCCCCATTATTTTCATAGTATAATAAAATCAGAAGCAGGGGCAGGATGAAGTAATGCATTTCTAAGGGGAGGTGAAGAGTATGAAAAAATTTATCGTCACATTCACTTGTATGGTCATGCTGCTTTTTGGTGTAAGCGCGGCTTTGGCAGGAGGCCCGCCGTGGACAGGGCATGCGGCTCCGTTTGATTTCCTCTTTGGAAATCATATTGACCAGTTTCAGCAATCCAAGCTCCTCGGCAACGGTGATCTTCAGGG
>DATDRO010000298.1:0-5643 GCA_035291685.1 Nitrospirota bacterium
TTCCCTCTGAAAATATTGAATATGTTTCTCTCAATGAGGTTCTATTCAGCTTGCCGATTCCTATTTGAAAGACGGAGTGGTTGCTGAAAGCAGTATTTCGGATGCACGGCATATAGCAATTGCATCAGTGGAACGAGTAGATGTTCTCGTGAGTTGGAATTTTAAACACATTGTGAATATAAACCGGATTCACTTGTTAAACTCGGTAAATATCAAGTTGGGGTATCCTCTTCTTGAAATTAGAAGTCCGAGGGAGGTGCTTTATGAAACCTAAAAGGTTCGAGGCGGTAGAAATGAAACGTCAACTTCAAAAAGAGGCGGAGAGGAAATTATCTGCGTTATCTGATAGGGAGCAGCTTGAGTTTTTGCAGAAAAAGTTCGGACATTTAACAAGAAAGAAAGTGAAGGCACACGTTGCCTGATACAGGCTGACAAATGTGTTTTGACGTGACTATTTCTTTTCTTATGCAATCGGTTGCGTCGGGCGGCGAATACGGCGACGGCCACGTGCGTTTCGCCCTCGTGGAGAACGAACACCGCATTCGCCAGGCAACGAAGGGCATCAAGCAGGCGCTGCAGAAGTAAACCGGCAGAGAGCAGAGAGCAGAGAGCAGAGAGCAGAGAGCAAAACCCTATGCTCCATGCGCTATGCCCTATGCCCTATGCCCGCGGTTTCGATTCTCAATATAAGGAGTTTCAGTCTTGGCAAAAACATCAATCAACGTAGGTCTGATCGGCTTCGGCACCGTGGGCACGGGCACGGTCCGCATCCTGCGGGAGAACGCGGACATCATCCGGAGAAGGCTCGGCGCGCCGATCGTGCTCAAGCGCATAGCGGACCTCGATATCAAGAAGGACCGGGGCGTGCCGCTCTCCGGCGTTCAGCTTACGACGAACGCGAGAGACGTGCTTGACGACCCGGACATCGATGTCGTGGTCGAGCTCATGGGCGGGTACAAGCCTGCCCGGGAGTTCATTCTCGACGCCATCAGGAACAAAAAGCATGTGGTGACCGCGAACAAGGCGCTCCTTGCCGTTCACGGAGAGGAGATCTACAGCGCGGCGGAAAAGGCCGGCGTGACGCTCGGGTTCGAGGCGTCGGTGGCAGGCGGCATCCCGATCCTCGGGGCGCTCAGGAACGGGCTTGCTGCGAACGATTTCGAGTCCATCTACGGGATCGTGAACGGCACGTGCAATTACATTCTCACCCTGATGACGGACGAGGGCAGGAAGTTCGACGACGTCCTCAAAGAGGCGCAGGCCAAGGGCTATGCCGAGGCGGACCCCACGTTCGACATCGAAGGCATCGACTCGGCCCACAAGCTCGCTATTCTCACGATGCTCGCTTTCGGCACGCCGGTGAAGTTCGATGATATTTACACCGAGGGCATCTCGAAGATCAGCCCCCTTGATATCGATTTCGCGCGTGACCTCGGCTACAAGATCAAGCTTCTCGCCATCACGAAGATGGCGGACGGAGAGATCGAGGCGCGGGTGCATCCCACCATGCTGCCCGGGTCGTATCCCATTGCGACGGTAGATGGCGTGTTCAACGCGCTCTCCGTGGTGGGAGACGCCGTGGGATCGACCATGTTCTACGGCAGGGGCGCGGGAGACATGCCCACGGGCAGCGCGGTGGTGAGCGATATCATGGACATCGGCAGGGACATCCTGGCGGGCTGCGCGCACCGGTCGCCGGTGACCGCCTTCAAGGAACGGGCGAATCTCAAGATACGGAGGATGGAGAACATCACCTCCTGCTACTACCTTCGCTTCTCGGCCACGGACAGGCCCGGAGTGATGTCACGCATCACCGGCGTTCTCGGCAAGAACAACATCAGCATCTCGTCCATGATCCAGAAGGGACGCAAGGCTGCGGAGGCGGTCCCGGTCGTGATGATGACGCATGAGGCGGTGGAACGCGACGTGCGGAAGGCGCTTGGCGAGATAGATAAAATGGACTGTGTGGCCGGCCCCACCATGGTGATCAGGGTGGAGGAAGGGAAGCAGGGATAAACGATTGCGGATTATAATCCTTCAGTTACCCGGGGCTGCAGTCCGTTCGCTCTGCCGCGCAAGCGTGCAGATTGCGCAGTAGTGATATGAGGTCAGGTTCTGTCGCAAAAGCACTTTTGCATTTCGAAGATTTGCGGGGCACTTAAAAGCCCGCGTCTAACGCTTACGGACAGCCGCCTCCTATCCCATAACTGAAAGATGACTTGCGGATTGTAGATTGCCGCATGCGGAATGAAAAACGTTGATCCGAAATCCGCAATGGGGGTATCTGTGGGTGATGTAATCAAGGTGGACAGGACGCTGGACATCAAAGGTCAGGTTTGCCCCTATACCTTTGTCCGGTCCAAGCTCGCCATCGAAAAAATAAATATCGGAGAAGTGCTCGAGATCGTCGTTGACCATGAGCCTGCCTCGATCAATGTGCCGAAGAGCATGGAGAACGAGGGGCAGAAGGTCCTCAAAATAGAAAAGACCGGCGAAAAAGAGTGGCATATCTTTGTCAGGAAGGACAAGGAGAAAAAGAAATAGTAAATGCAAAATGTAAAATGCAAATTGCAAAGTTTGGGAAAGTTTAATTTTTCACTTTGCATTTTGCATTCGAACGGAGTTCGTGGTGGAATTTACCGAAGACCAGATAATGCGCTACAGCAGGCACATCCTGCTTCCCGAAGTGGGAGGCGAGGGCCAGGAGAAGATCCTTCAGGCTAAGGTGGTGCTCGTGGGAGCCGGAGGGCTCGGTTCGCCGGTCGGATACTATCTTGCGGCCGCGGGCGTGGGGACGATCGGCGTGATCGACAACGACCGGGTCGAGATGTCCAATCTCCAGCGCCAGATAGCGCATAACACAGGCCGCATCGGCGTGCTCAAGGCGGATTCCGCGAAGGAGACCTTTGAGACGCTGAACCACGATGTGAAGGTCGTCACGCACAAGGAGCGGCTGACGTCCGGCAATATCATGGACATCATCCGCGACTACGACATTGTCGTGGACGGCAGTGATAACTTTCCGACGCGGTATCTGGTGAACGACGCCTGCGTCATGCTCAAGAAAACGCTCGTGAGCGCCGCGGTATTCCGCTTCGAGGGACAGGTGATGACGATCGTGCCGGGCGAGGGCCCGTGTTACCGCTGCCTGTTCGAGATACCGCCGCCGCCCGGCATGGTGCCCTCGTGTCAGGAAGCGGGCATCCTCGGGGTGGTCACCGGCGTGATCGGGACCATACAGGCCACCGAGGTCATCAAAATGATACTCGGCATCGGTACGCCGCTCAAGGGAAAGCTCCTTCTCTGGAACGCGCTGGATATGAGCTTCCGCACGGTGAAGGTGCCCCGAAACCGCGAGTGCCCTGTCTGCGGGGAGAACCCGACGATAACAGAACTGATCGATTACGAGCAGTTCTGTTCGATGAGCCACTGAGGAACCGTAAGGCGTGAGGGGTGAGGTGTGAGGGGAAAGGCAGAATGGTTTTCCTGCCCCCTGTGATCCGTGATGCGAGACGAGGGCATCTCGGCAGATGCTGACGATAAAAAAAACCGATCTTCAAAAGATCTTTGACCACTGCGACCGCGAGTATCCGAGCGAGGCATGCGGCATCCTGGCGGGCAGGAGCGGCAACGTCGAAAAAGTATATACGATGACCAACGCGGAGCCGAGTCCGAGTTTCTACCTCATGGACCCGCAGGAACAGTTTCGGGTCATGAAGGAGATTCGGCAGGAGGGGATGGAGCTCGTCGGCATCTATCACTCGCATACGGAAAGCCGGGCGTACCCTTCAGGCACGGACGTGGGCCTGGCATATTACCCGGAGGCGGTGTACCTGATCGTAACGCTTATGGACAGAAAAAAGCCCGCGGTCAGGGCGTTCACCATTGTGGAGGGGACCATTGCCGAGGTCGAGTTGATCGTTAAGCCGGAGGAATAAGGCGGATGACGTATGTAAAAGGCCTGCGATGTGTTGAATGCGGCAGGGAGTACAAGATCGCGCCCATCTATGTCTGCGAGTTCTGTTTCGGCCCGCTTGAGGTCACGTACGATTACGACGCGATCAAAAGGGACATGACCCGGCAGAAGATCGAGTCGCGGCCGCACAACATGTGGAGGTACCGGGAACTCCTGCCTATTGACGGAGACCCGGTCACGGGCTTTGACACGGGGTATACGCCGCTCATGAATGCGCGGAACCTTGCGAAGGCATGGGGCGTCAAAGAGATCTATCTCAAGGACGACTCCGTGAACCACCCGACGCTCTCGTTCAAGGACCGGGTGGTCGCCGTCGCTATCACCAAGGCAAAGGAATTCGGGTTCGATACAGCGGCGTGCGCGTCAACCGGCAACCTTGCGAATTCCGTGTCCGCGCAGGCGGCGCGGGCGGGGATGAAGCGGTTCATTTTTACGCCGGCGGACCTCGAGCTTTCAAAGACCATCAACACGCTCATCTACCGTCCGAACCTTGTCCCCGTGGACGGTAATTACGACGAGGTGAACAGGCTCTGTTCCGAGATCGCGAACAAGCACCAGTGGGCCTTTGTCAACATCAACATACGCCCCTTCTACGGCGAGGGTTCCAAGTCCCTCGGGTTCGAGGTGGCGGAGCAGCTCGGCTGGAAGACGCCGCACAACATTGTGGTGCCCAACGCCAGCGGCTCGCTTATGACCAAGATATGGAAGTCGTTCAAGGAACTGGAGAAGCTCGGCCTTGTTCCGTTGGTGAAGACGAAGGTGTTCGCGGCACAGGCCACGGGCTGCAATCCGATCACGACTGCCATCAAAGAGGACAGCGACATCATCAGGCCCGTAAAACCCAGGACCATCGCCAAGTCACTGGCCATCGGGAACCCGGCTGACGGTTACTACGCGGTCAAGGTCACGAAAGATACGGGGGGGTACGGCGCCGATTCGTCGGACCGGGAGATCGTCGACGCGATCAAGTTTCTCGCCGAGACCGAGGGTGTGTTTGCCGAGACCGCCGGAGGCGTGACCGTATCAGCGGCGAAGAAGCTTGTGGAGTCCGGCAGGATCTCGAAGAACGAGACCCTCGTTATCTGCATCACGGGAAACGGGCTCAAGACGACGGAAGCGGTCGTGGACCATCTTGACAGGCCGGGGCCGATCAAGCCGAATATCGAATCGTTCGAAGAGTGGATGAAGAAGATGCAATAAAGGTTAATCCGCAGATTACACAGATTACGCAGATTTTAAAATAGTAATCCGTGAAATCGGCGAAATCTGCGGATAAACACGATCTATCACAGGAGGAAGGATACATGCCGATAAAAGTGAGGATCCCGACACCCTTGCAGAAGCTGACCAACGGCAATGCCGAGGTGGAGTGCAGCGCCAGGAACATCACGGAGCTTATCGATGCCCTGGAGAAGGACTACCCCGGGATCAAGGAGCGGCTTTCGGACGGCGGCAAGGTACGGCGGTTCATCAATATCTACGTGAATGAAGAGGACATCCGTTTCGCGAACAAGGAAGAGACCGGCCTGAAGGATGGAGACAGCGTCTCGATCGTGCCGGCCATTGCAGGGGGCGGGTTATAATCCAAGGAGGCGACATGGCGACGAAGAGGATCAAATTGACCTTTCCGCAGGAGTTGATCAAGGAACCCGTGATCTTCAGCATGG
>DATDRO010000299.1:0-6168 GCA_035291685.1 Nitrospirota bacterium
ATGCACCTTATGTTCCTGCGCGGTCTGCGCCAGCGCCTTCACGTCCTTCGGGAAACAGGACCCGCCGTAGCCGACGCCCGGGAACAGGAAGTCGAATCCTATGCGCCGGTCGTATCCCATGCCGCGGCGCACACTGTCGATGTCCGCGCCCAGGCCCGCGCAGATATTCGCCATTTCGTTGATGAAGGATATCTTGGTGGCGAGCATGGCGTTCGAAGCGTACTTGGTCATTTCGGCGCTCCTCGTGTCCATGATGAGGATAGGCTTGCCCGTGCGCACGAGCGGCGCGTAGAGTTCCTGCATCAATGACGCGGCCCGGGGGTTGTCCGCGCCGACCACGATGCGGTCGGGTTTCATAAAGTCCTCTACCGCGGCCCCCTCTTTCAGAAACTCGGGGTTGGAAACAACATCGAATTTGTGCCTGGTCCTGCTCGCGACCGCCGCCCGGACCTTGTCGCCGGTGCCGACGGGAACCGTGCTCTTATTGATAATGATCTTGTATCCGTTCAGAGAGGCGCCTATTTTCCGCGCTACGCCAAGCACGTATTTGAGGTCCGCGGAGCCGTTCTCGCCCGGGGGCGTTCCCACGGCGATAAAGATGAAATCGGAATTCCTTACCGCAGAAACAATGTCAGTGGTGAACAAAAGCCTTCCGCTCGAGATGTTCCTCTTGATAAGTTCTTCAAGGCCGGGCTCGTAGAGGGGCACGGCGCCCGAATTGAGCATGCCTATCTTTCGCTCGTCAATGTCCATGCAGATCACATCGTTGCCGCTTTCCGCAAGACAGGTACCGGTGACGAGACCCACATAGCCCGTGCCGATGACGGATATTTTCATAAAACTCCCATAAAAAATAGTTCTTAGCTCATGACTCTTGGCTGATGGCAGATGGATTTTGGTTCACGATTTTGCATTTCATGAGCTATGAGCAATGAGCATTCTTTCCTGTCTCTTCCTCAGCTATGAGCTATCAGCCATGAGCTAATATCACTTCCTTTCAGCATAGTTCTTCGCGATCCACTTTCCGATCGCGAATAGTTAGCCTGCACGAAGTGTTCTGGTATTCCCGCGGCTGCAAAATCCATATGTTTGTAAATCTCGAGAAAAAAACCGCGGGTATCCTCGAAAATCTGCGGCACGATCAGGATCAGATCAGGGATAGCAAGGCGACTGAAATCAAGCGGCACAGGAAACTCCTATCACTTCTCCCACAGGCAGGCTGTTAAAGAGGCTTTATATTTATCATCGAGCAGCCGATCAACCCGCGGTCATCTTCTTTTTCAGTTCCTTCGGCGTGACCGTGGCCGTGCCGACAATGCCGACAACGATCCCCGCGGCGAAGTTCGACAGCCTGGCGGCGTCTCCCGTGCTTGCGCCTGCGGCCATCGCGAGGGTGAGCGCGCTGATGACCGTGTCCCCCGCTCCGGTAACGTCAAACACATCCTGTGCAACGGTCGGAATATGCGTAATTCCGCCGCCCCGTTCAAACAGGCTCATACCGTGCTCGCCCCGGGTAATGAGCACTGCATGACAGTTGAGCCGTTTGAGCAGCAGCGTACCCGCCCTGATCAGGCCCTTTTCGTCTTCGATCTCCATCCGCGAACCAATGGACGCCTCCCGGGTATTCGGCGTAAGGATGGTGACGCCCTTGTAGATGCCAAAGTGGGTCACTTTCGGGTCGACCGACACGATGATATTGTTCTGCTTTGCAAGCTTTACAATGTCTCTCACCAGCTCTTTTGTGATCACGCCCTTGCAGTAGTCCGAAAGCACGATGGCGTCGAGGCCTCCATCGCTCATTGCCTGCTGTTTGACAAAATCCATTATCCTGCTGCGGGTATCTCTCTCAACCCCGTTCTTTGTTTCACGGTCAAAACGAACGACCTGCTGACTGTGCGCGATGATGCGGGTCTTTATCGTCGTCGGTCTGCCTTTTTCCACCACGAGTCCGTCCGTCTGGATCCCCTTGGCGCGCAGAATGCCGAGGAGCTGTTTTCCCGCTTCATCGGGTCCGATCACGCCGCATATGCCCACGTTGCCGCCGAGCGCATGGATATTGCTCACCACATTCGCCGCTCCGCCGGGCAGCAGACTCTCTTTCGTAACGTTCACAACCGGCACCGGCGCCTCCGGCGAGATGCGTGAAACGTTTCCCCATATATAGTGATCGAGCACGACATCGCCGACGACGAGGGTGCGCGTCTTCGGGAACCGGTCGATATACTTCAGGAGACTGCCTGTTCTTATTTTAGACGTCATTTTGTCTCTTCCTCAGGTTTCATTTCGGTGAGCGCGGCGACGATCGAGCCGATGGAGATCGTGCTTTTCATCAATACGGGTACCCTGCGCGCATCGTCCGTAAACCAGACGAATATCTCGCCCTTGTTCTGAAACACGCCTTCATATTTTGGATAGGTCTTTACCTTGATGGTATCGAACTCGCCCGCAGGGGTATTGATCTTTTCTTTGCCGAGTATCTGCATTTCGACCGACCAGTTCTTTCCACTGTCATGAATGTCCACAAAGATCGATTTCCCTGCCGAAAGATCCTCCCGCGTACGCACATAGTAGAGTGAAGAGAGCGAATCCTGGACACGCGCCGGGATGCCGGACGCTTCCTGCTCTACGCCGTTCGTGGTGGTCCGGACAACAGCGCTTGCGTGATCAAAGGTCATGGTGCGGCTTTTTTTTCTCTTCCCGTGTTTCTGGTTCAGCGCATAGGAAAGACTGTACAGTTCCTCCGCGTCCAGAACGCTTTGAACTATGTCCTCTACGGGATAGAAGAGGGAAACAATGCCGGCGGACTTTGCCGTGGAGATCAGTCGGTAAACCCGCCTGCCTTCCGGGGTCTTTTCCTCCCTGACTTCCATGACCGCGGTTCCCGCCTTCAGTATCTTTGACCAGCTGATGACATACGTGAGTTTTTCACCGGAGGAAAAGGCATGATTCGCGGTCTTTACGTTATTGTCGGTCTTGCTGACGGGCTCCGCAAAAGCCGGGGAGACGAGCACTGCAGAGACAAAAAGTATGAATGTTTTTATCAAAATAGCTTTCTTACCGGCCAAAAAACCTCTCTGCGGGGATGGATGGCCTGTTCCGGCGCTCTCTCCATGCCTGCTGTGTTTACTTTTAATTTTCAAGATTTTATTATATAAAAAAGCCGCTTGTTTGTAAAGATAATTTTATTCACTGTGCTTTGGCGAGAGTATCAGCAAACAAAAACGGTCTTTTTTAACCTTGCATTTTTACCATATTTGTACTATTTTCTGAGCATGTTCTTCATGGCAGGACTATAGGGCTGGATATGACCAGAGATGATAAAGCAGAGTCGATAAAGAATATACTTATCATTAAACCCGGCGCCATCGGCGACCTTATTCAGCTGACTCCCGTTCTCGGGGCGCTCAAAAAAAGATATCCGGACGCCTTGATCTCTCTCATCGTCGGGTCATCCGTCACTGCGGAACTGTTCAAATATGATCCATACGTTTCCGAGACCGTGGTTTACGAAAAGCGGGGGGAACATTCGTCCTTACGGTCATTCTTCGCCGTGTGGTCGCGTCTCCATAAGAAACAGTACGACCTGGTGATCAATTTCCAGCGCAGTAATTTCAAAACGTGGCTTCTCGCTACAGCGGCGTTCCCCTGCCGCATTCTGGTTTACCATAAAACAAAGGCCAAAGGCGTACACGCTGTGGCCGATCATTTAAGAACCATTGAACCTCTCGGTATCGTTTTTTCCGATCCCGTTCCTGAACTGCATACCGGGGCCGAGGATACGCGTTTTGCCGAGGCTTTTTTTGCGAACGAGGGCCTGATCGGCAAACCGGTGATAGTCCTGAATCCCGGCGCAAGCCACGCAGTGAACCGCTGGGGAACGGCCCAATTTGCCGCATTGGCAGACAGTCTTGCCGATAAACTTTCGGCAAAGATCATCATCATCGGGGGAGCGGAGGACATCTCGCTTGCGGAGGAGATCACGGCGCGGACAAGATCAACACCGCTTATGATGGCCGGGAAAATAAAGCTTCGCCAACTGGGTGAGATCTTTAAAAAAAGTGCTGTTTTGGTAAGCGGTGATACGGGCCCCCTTCATCTTGCCGTGGCCGTGGGAGCGCGGGTCGTCGCGTTGTTCGGGGCCGCTGACCCTGACAGGACCGGCCCCCTCGGGTCCGGACACAGAGTGATACAGGCCCATGGTGTACCGTGTGTCCCGTGCAGGAGCCGCAGGTGTGCGAACAGCTTTTACCTTGAATGTATGAAAAAGATCACCGTACAGGAAGTTTTCGACGCTGTTGCAGGTATGATAAAAACAGGAAAATGAAGCTCGAAGGGACATGATGATCATGGCAAGCCCAAAGGTGGATATGGATCTCTGCATAGGTTGCGGACTGTGTTCCGAGCTTTGTCCCGGGGTCTTCGAATTGAGGGATGACAAGGCGTGGGTCATCGACCCGAACGGCTGCGATACCTGCGACTGCCAACAGGCAGTTGACAGCTGTCCCGTAGTGGCGATCTCTTTGGAATAACTGTTTCTCCGCTGTGCCGTTGTTCTCGAATTTACCCGAACGGGACACGAGCGGCCCGGCAGATCATCTGTCCAGCCTATTATAGATTGTTGCTCTCCCCTCGCTCAGCCGCTGGTCTGGAACCAGCAGTCCCCTTGACATTTTCCTTGACAAACCTCTCAGTTTCTATAATATTTACTAAAACTAAGGAATGATTTAGTAATACCATCTAATTTTTCATTTCTTAATCGTTATGAGTGATCGGTTGTCGATTATAAGTTAGTTTTCATAAGAGCCGCTGTGGCGGAATTGGCAGACGCAAGGGACTTAAAATCCCTCGGGGGGCAACTCCCGTACCGGTTCAATTCCGGTCAGCGGCACCACAAATTAACTTACAACTCGCAACTGGCCACTTGCAACGAAAAACTGATGACCGGAATTGAACACCTTTGTGGAAATAAAGCGCGTGAGATTACGTTCAGCGGTATTACTCTCTAACTGCGAGGAGGAACCAGATGATAAAGAAAGGCCTGGCATCAAAATATTTTCATGTCTCCACCGTGTTGACGATCTTCAGTGTTTTGATACTGCTCAACGGCTGCGGCGGGGTCTACAAGCCATTTGAACTCGTGGACCAGAACACCAGGATAAAACCCGGCTCGCTGGCCGTATTAAGCGGAAGCGGGAGCGAGGTCGACGTAAAGTTGGCTGCCTACCTTACGCAGGACCTCAAAAAGAGAAGCACCTTCCGTGTAATGAGTCAGGGAGACATCGCCAGGCATCTTCCCGGTTATCCCTCCGACCTTGTCAGGACTTCAAAAATGCCGAAAGCGGAAGAGGATAACTATGCATGGTTTTCGCAGGGCAATAAGGGCAGGGTTGACGCCGCCCACGCTCAGCTCAATGCCGATTACATTTTTGTCATCTGGGCGGGCGATCTCACAAGATGGGTAACATCAGGACAGGGCGGCACGAGGGTCGATTACGTGGTAAGCGTCTATGGAAGGCTTTTTGAGTATCCCAGGGGAAGGATCGCCGGGTACAGCGCGTTCGGTGAAAGCAAGGGGCAATCCTGCTGTCTTTTCGGAAAATCAGAAGGCGAAGATATAGACACCTTGTTGAAGAACTCGGCAGAAACAGCCGCTGATAAATTCATTTCAATAACAGGAACAGAGAAAGCGAATAAATAATATACTCATTGTCCAGAAAGGAGACTCCCGTGGCAGGATATATGCGAAGCATTATTTTCATTGCGCTCTCACTGATCGTGGGCGCCTGCAGTACCTTTAACCTCGTGGACCAGAACTTCAGGCTCAAGGGAAAGACCCTCGCGGTGGTCTCGGGGCTCAATAACGACCCTAATATGCTCGCCGCGCAGTATATGACCGATGCGCTGAGAAAGAACAGCCGCTTCCAGGTCATGTCCCAGAAACAGGTCGCCCAGACGGTCTCGAACTATCCTCAGAACATCAAAGGCCCTTACAAATCCGCTTATTTCCAGATCGACACGGATTATTCAAATACCGATATCAAGAAAATACGCCAGATCCAGCAGCAGTTGGGCGTGGACTACCTGTACGTCATGTGGACCCCAACCGCCACCGTGATGAACGATAAGATCTACACGTACCATATCATAGCGCAGCTTTTTGAAGGGCCT
>DATDRO010000300.1:0-13498 GCA_035291685.1 Nitrospirota bacterium
AGAGGGAAGAGGGAAGAGGGAAGAGGGAAGAGGGAAGAGGGAAGAGGGAAGAGGGAAGAGGGAAGAGGGAAGAGTGAAGAGGGAAGAGGGAAGAGGCGTACATCCTTCGCGCGAGGTATTTTAATGCGATTATCATCTGGACGAAATATTGTTTGTACCGTACTCATAGTTCTGTTTTTGCTGACTACCGGATGCACCTCACTCTTCTTCCAGCCCCAAAAGGAACACGTTGATAATCCCCTGGCAAAACTCTTTCTGCCGGAAGACATCTTTTTCAAGTCACCCGACGGGTTGACGCTCCACGGCTGGTATTTCAAGGCCCGAGACAATCGGGGCTCCATACTCGTTCTTCACGGCAACGCGGAAAATATGAGCACGCATGTGAACAGCGTTCTCTGGCTGGTGCAGGAAGGGTTTAATGTGTTCATCTTCGACTACCGGGGGTACGGGAAGTCGGAGGGAAAACCCACGGTCCAGGGTGTCCATGCAGACGCGGAAGCGGCTCTCGAAACCCTCCTGACCCTGCCCGGGGTGGACAGGGAGAGGATCGCGGTCCTCGGCCAGAGCATCGGCGGGGCAGTGGCAGTCTATCTTGTTGCGAATTCTCCCTATAAGCAGAACGTCAGGGCGCTCATTATTGACAGCGCCTTTTCGAGCTACCGGCTCATTGCGCGTGAGAAGCTGGCGGGCTTTTTTATCACCTGGCCGTTCCAGTACCCGCTGTCTTTTTTGTTCAGCGACTACTACAGCCCGGTGAAATGGATAAAAAAAGTTTCTCCGGTGCCGATCCTTATTCTCCATGGTGACAGGGACAGGGTCGTTCCCGTACACCACGGCCGCATTCTGGATGCTGCCGCTCTCGAGCCCAAGGAATTCCGGCTGACAAGCCGGCCAGGACACATCAGTGCCTTTACCGACGCTACGGTAAGGAAGAACGTCGCGCTGTACCTCTCCGCGCGGTTCCTGGGGCCGTGACAAACGGAACGCGCTATTTTTGTTGCCCTTTTTGACCTTGACAAACATGGTGAGTTGAGCTTTAATTGCTTGTAGTTTTTCAAAATTTTTCAAAGGAGGACTTTTATGAAAAGAATGTTAGTGTTTGCAGTTGTTTTAGTGTTGTCCGTCATGCTCGTGAGCTCTGCTTTTGCAGCTGCGAAGGGCGGGTCCGGCAAGGCGCACAAGAACGTCGGGTGCGGTCTGGGCACGATGCTCTGGCAGGGCAACGCCGATAATTCGAGCCTGCTCCAGGCGTTCCAGGCGACGACAAACGGGACATCCGGCAGCCAGACCTTCGGTGTCACGACGGGCACCTCGGAATGTGATCAGCCGAGCACCTTTGTGAAGAACGACCGTTTGAACGAATTTGTTGTGGCGAACATGGACAACCTTGCAAAGGACATCGCCATGGGCCGCGGCGAGACCCTTGAGGCCTTTGCCGAACTGCTCCAGATCCCCACCGAGAAGAGAGCGGAATTCTATCAGAAGATGCAGACAAATTTCGCGAAGATCTTCACCTCCGAGAACGTGGTGCTTGCCAACGTGGTTGACAACGCAGCTGCCGTAGCCGCGAACTAATGTCTGACATGCATTTCGTGTTTATTCCCACGGTATACAGAACAGCACGTTCTGTATACCTTTTTTTTGTTTGCATACTGCCGCTCCTCGGATGCCTGCAGGGCGCCGATGCCTTTGCCGAAGACAAGAGCGATTATCCCGCGGCCCTGGTCCGATCGGCGCGCGAGAAGCGCCTCGCTGAGGAGCGGGCGTGGAAGATACTCCTGCATTACGAAAAGGCCGGCTCGGGCGTGGAGAGCCTTGTCGATGATCCGAAATTCTTTCTTGCTCCGGGCGGAAAGAGGGACCCCCGGGCGGAGCTCGAGGCGACGATCGCGGGCTTTTTTGGAAAAGAGATCAACGAGGTGGAGCATCCTCAATGCAGGTTTGTCGCCCGCTTTACCTGGCTCAAGGAACAGCTGTCCATCGACGATGCGCGGCTTCCGCGCGTTGAGTGCGCGAAATGGAAGGAAGCGCTTGCCAGCGTGAACCCCGGATCGGCGGTGCTTGTTTTCCCCGCGGCCCACGGCAACGGCCCGTCCTCCATGTTCGGACATACCCTGCTGAGGATAGACAGCGACAGGCGGAACGAGCTCCTGTCGCACGCCGTCAGTTACGCGGCGTATACCGAGCAGAGCGGCGGGCTTGCCTATGCCTTCAGAGGTATCTTCGGGGGCTACAAAGGCTATTTCTCCATCCTCCCTTATTATGAAAAAGTGACCGAGTACAACAACATCGACCACCGGGACATCTGGGAGTATGAGCTCAATTTTTCCCGGGAAGAAGTCCTCCGGATGGTCATGCATATGTGGGAGCTCAAGGACGTCTATTCCGACTATTATTTTTTCGATGAGAACTGTTCCTATGACCTGCTCTATCTCCTTGAGACAGCCCGGCCTTCGCTCAAGCTGACCGATGAATTCCGGGGTAAGTTGAAATTCTGGGTGATACCGACGGACACCGTGCGGGTGGTCAAGGAGAGCGGCATCGTCGGCAGGATCAACTACCGTCCGTCCCAGGCCACGCGCATCCTTTTTCTCGCTTCCAAAACGCAGAGTGCCGGCCAGGATGCGGCAATGGATGTCGTGAAGCAAAAAACATCGCCGCAGACCGTTCTCACGATGGAGCTCGCGCCGGAAGAGAAGAGGCAGATACTCGACCTGGCCGCGGAGCTTATCCAGTACCGGTTTTCACGCAAGGAGATCGAAAAAGAGAACTACCAGAAGCAGTTTCTCGCCGCCCTGAACGCCCGGAGCACGCTCGGCGCATCGACGGCAGAAGCCGTTCCCGTTCCTTCCATTTCTCCGGACCAGGGGCATTTGCCGGGCAAGTTCAGCGCCGGGGCCGGGTATCGGACCGGCTCGTACTTTACGGAAATAATCTGGAGGCCGGCGTATCACGACCTCATGGACCCTGACGGCGGATACGTGGAAGGGGCGCAGATAAATTTTTTTGACCTGCGCGGGAGGTACTATTTCAACGAAGAGAAGGCCCGTTTGCAGAGCTTCCGCCTGATCGACATCGTCTCGCTCGCGACCCGCGATAAGTTCTTTCAACCGGTTTCCTGGAAGGTGAACACGGGCGCTGAACAGGAACTTTTGGCGGACGGAAAAGAGCGCCTTGTCGGGCGGGTGAATGCGGGCGGGGGCGTTGCTTATCCAAGCCGATTTCTCGGGACCTCTTACCTCATGCTCGACGCGGACCTGATCTTCGGCGGCGCCTTGCAGCGCAACTACTCGTTCGGCATCGGGCCGTCCGCGGGGGTCCTCAAGAGACTGACGCCCGCATGGAAGCTCAACCTCTTTATCCAGGCGATGTTCTATGATCTCGGCGACGAGCACGACAAATATAAAGCAGCTCTTGCGCAGAGCTATGCGCTTGGCAGAAACAATACCATCGATGTTACCCTCTCCCGGGAGAAGACCTTTCATCACTATCAGTCCGAGGCAAAGTTGAGCTGGAATGTTTATTTCTAAAGCGCCCGGGGAACCAAATGAAACCGCAACCGAAAAAGCCCGGCCGAACCCGCCGGGCTTTTTTACATAATGGCGCGGAACGCTCCTTGACATACGCTGTTTCGTCATCTAAAATTTCTGCATGCACGCTTAAAAATGGCGGCACAGGAAAATATGGCACGGAAGAGTAACGGTACATAAATGGAGATAAACCATGGATAATAGTCTGATTGCGGTAGCAATGCTGTTATTGTTCAGTTTCACCGGAGCCGTTATTCTTGTTCGATTTTCCGCGTCCCCTGCCGCCCTGAAAAAGGAACCCTGCCTGCCGGCTGCGCGGCTCATGCTTCTCGTCATTCTCGTTTTTGCTTTCAGCGGCTGTGCGGTAAAATTAACTTCTTTTCCCGAATCTCAGGAAGTATCAAAGGTAGAACCTTCTACGAACCTCAAATTATACGTCGGTTCTGTAAATGTACGGGGCTTGCCGACCGCGATATCGGATGATGAACGGGAACAGATCAAAGAAGTTTTTATCAGTCATATAGACAAGGCCCATTTTTTTAAATCCGTTCAAAATCTTTCGATGAAAAGTAAAACGGACAAGGGTGATTATATTATTGTGGATGCGGATTTTACGCCGCGCGACGAAGGGGGATACAATTGGTGGGCTACCTTTCCGGCAGTGTATCCCATGCCTGCCTACTGGCCCTTGCAAATACGAGAAGGAAAGGTTTCTGTCGACATAGCGTGCACCGTGTATAAGGAGAAAGAGGATTACAAAATAAATCTGTCGAGCAATAAATCGGAAGACTATAAAGTTAAATTTTACGGTTTTTTCAAAACGAAGGCTATCGAGGATAAATTAAGAAAATGTTATGAAGACGTCATGCAGGATATCGTGGCGCAAATAGTCAGTGATCAGCGCGTGCTGGCTTTACTCGATCCCTCCGGAAAGACCCAGCCTCTCAGGAAAAGATACGAGACGGCGGCATTAAAACCGCACGCGGTGCCGTCGTACCGTAAATCCGATGTCGACGAATTTTCCGCCGTAAAGGCAAAACCGCGTAAAAACGCCCATGCGATCGTCATCGGCATTGAACAGTACCGGCAGAAGCTTCCCGCAGCCGACTTCGCGGCGCACGACGCGCGGACGGTGTCTGAATATCTTACGAAACTTCTGGGCTACCCTGAAGAAAACGTGGTACTGCTCCTCAATGAAAATGCGACCAAGAGTGATTTTGAAAAATATTTTGAGCGCTGGCTTTCCAATAATGTTGAAGAAGCCGGAACGGTTCTTGTTTATTATTCCGGGCACGGTGCGCCGAATTCCAAGACCGGTGATGCCTATCTCGTGCCCTACGATGGAGATCCGGCCTTCATTGAGCAGACAGGATACCCGCTGAAGAAGCTGTATGACTTTCTTGGGAAACTGCCCGCAAAAGAAATTATCGTCGTCCTTGATTCCTGTTTTTCCGGCGCAGGCGGCAAATCCGTCATAGCAAAAGGGTCACGGCCGCTGGTCATGAACCTCGAACAAGCCCTGGTCCCGGCCGGCAATATGATCGTCATGTCCGCCGCCGCAGGAGACCAGATCAGCGCGACATACGAGGATAAAGCGCACGGGCTGTTTACCTACTTTCTGTTAAAAGGGATCAAGGGGGAAGGAGGCTCCGGCAGAGACGGCAAGATAGAAATAAGAGAACTGTATGAATATATCAGGCCTCACGTGGAACGCACGGCGAGAAAACTGTATAATAACGATCAGACGCCCCAATTAATGGCGCCAGGGGATTCATTGGAAAAAAAGAAGACATTCCTGAGGGAATAAATTGAAAATATCGTGGCTACTCAGGTCAGTTACTTCGCTTTGGCGCAAGGCTTGCCCGTATGCTTTTCCCTGGTAACGCTGACGGTGCTTATGCACGCAGCGCCTTTGCTCCGCACGCGTTGTTTTGAGGGAAGTATTCCCCGCGGCAAAACAGCCCTTGACAATCCCCGCCGTTCCCTTTACTATTACAACCGGGCCGAAGTGGCGGAACTGGTAGACGCGCTGCGTTCAGGGCGCAGTGGGAGTATTCCCATGGGGGTTCGAGTCCCCCCTTCGGCACCATTTGAAACAGAAGGTGAGAGGCTGAGAGGTTGAGAAAAGACAATGAACGTCTTACCTTCTCAACTTCTTAACTTCTTCTCACAGTCACCTCAATCATGAAAAAAACATTCTTCATACTGTTAGTGGTCCTTCTGGCCGGCTGCGGCTCAAAAGAGGTGCCGTTTGACCCGGTAGTCAGGTTCAACGAAGCCGAAGAGCTTATGCGAAAGGAATCGTTCGAGAAGGCGCGCGCCGCGTACCAGGAGATCCAGGAGAAGGCGCCGGACAAGAGCTATAATGCCGACATCATGCTCAGGGTCGCCGACACCTATTTCGGCGAGGAGAAATTCGAGGAGGCCCTGGTAGAGTACCAGGCGTTCCTGAACTTCCACCCGGTGAATAAAAATGCTTCGTATGCCCAGTACCAGGTCGCGATGTGCAGTTATAAGGAACTGCCGACCGTTGACCGGGACCCGGAGATCGTCCGCACGGCCCTCAAAGAGTTTGAGAAACTTCTCCGGAAATACCCGAGATCCGTGTACGAAGAGGAGGCCGGGAAGTCCGCCGCCATCTGCCGGGAACAGCTCGCGGCGTATGAACTTTATGTCGAGCGGTTCTACTACAAAAAAGGCTCGTATAAGGCCTCGATCGGACGGGCGGAGAAACTCCTGAAAGAATTTCCCGAGTCCCTGACGGGAAAAGACGCCCTCTATTACGCCGGGCTGTCGTATATGGAGCTCGGTGAGAGCGCCCAGGCGCTCAAGACGTTCGAGACCCTCGTACAGAAATATCCCTCCATGCACGACACCGTCGGGCCCTCCCTGAAAAAGCTCAAAAAACCATGAATCGTCCATGAATTGTGTTCACACAGGGGGATGGAAATCGGTGCATGTTGGCTTCCGGATCATCACCCCCACCTTCGGTTCCTCCCATCATAGTAGACCCTCACCCCTACCCCTCTCCCCTTGAGGGAGAGGGACAAAGGGAGAGGGGGATTCATGATCGAGGAGCTTTGGAGAAAGGCATTATCAGGTGAAATATTATCCCGTGTATCTCGATGTGCGTGAACGGCCCTGCGTTGTTATCGGCGGAGGCCGGGTGGCCGAGCGCAAGGCGCTCTCGCTTCTTGAGGCAGGGGCCGATGTGACGGTCGTCAGTCCCTCGCTCACCCCGAAGCTGAGCGAACTCTCCGGCTCGGGAAAGATCCGGCACCTGCAGAAACTTTTTGAAGAGAAAGACCTGTCCGGGGCGTTCGTCGTTATTGCGGCTTCCGGCTCCCCTGAGGTGAACAGCGCCGTGGGCAGGCTCTGCAGAAAAAAGAATATTCTGGTGAATGTCGCGGCCCCTCCGGAAGAGAGCTGCTTCATCGTTCCTTCGGTGGTGGAACGCGGCGATCTGGTGATCGCCGTGTCGACGGGCGGCGCGAGTCCCTCTCTGTCACGAAAGGTGCGGCAGGAGCTCGAAGAGCGGTATGGCCCCGAGTATGAGGTCCTTTTGAAAAAACTGGCGGGCGTGCGCAAGAGGCTCAGCGAGGAGGTTGCCGACGAGGCCCGCCGGCGGGAGGCGCTCCTGGCCATCGTGGAGTCGGATGTCATCGATCTTTTGAAGCAGAACAAGACGCACGAAGCGGAAAGCCGCATCCGGGAGCTCGCCGGGTTGAAGCCGAAGTGACATCCATTAAAGAACGTTTGCTTTTTACCCGATTTTCCAGAACCCCCTGCATCCCGTGAATCCCGCCTCGGCGGGACGGGGACCTGTGAGCGGCAGTGCAGAAAAAGAAAATGGATCATGAACGTCCGGGATGCTTCCCGGTTTGATCAGGATCCCTGTTTTATTTGGGCGGCCCATCACTTTACCGTCTCTGCATGCCCGATATATTATTTCTTCTCTTTGAATATTTACCCGAATATACCGCCGCTTTTGCCCTGCGCTTCCTACCCGCCTGCCGCTACGATCCCCTCTTTGGCCTGAACTGACTCCGGGTCCCAGTTCAAGGCTTCCTTGAAAACGGAGAGGGCGCGCGATTTAAGACCGCTCTTCAGGTACAGGTTCCCGAGCGCGGCATGATAGTCCGCGTTTGACGGCTCCATCTGTATCGCCTTCTTGAAGGCCTCTTCCGCTTCATGGCTCCGACGGGGCATCTGCGTTAGCGCAAGGCCCTGATAGTAAAAATACTTTGATTTTCCGGCATCGAGCCTGGATGCCCATTGGAACGCCTCGACAGCGCCCCAGAAATTCCCCGCCTTGTACTCTTTCATGCCCCTGTTGAACTGGTTTATTGCCGTGCCGGTCCTGTCCGTCTTGTCTTCCTCAAACTCGACTTTCCTGGCGCCTTTGATGCGGGAGAGGTCGTATTCGTCGCGAGCGGCCTGACTGCTCAGGGTATTGTACGCCTCGGTAAGTTTTGAGAACAGCGCTTCGAGGCTGGCTTTCATGTCATGGAGGTCGAGGTGCAGGTGCTTGTCGGGATGGTACAGCTTGGCCAGCGTAAAATACGCTTTTTTAATTTCCCTGGCGGTTGCCTGTTCGCTCACCCCGAGAACCTGGTAATGATTCTGGCCTTCCATTTGTTCAAAGGCCCTTTGCAGCATCAATCGGGTGGAATGCGCCTCACTCTCATCCGGCCGTTCCTCGGCACGAGGGGCCGCAGTATGCGCGGGCCGGTGTTCCGGCGTTCTGTCCTCGTCCGTTTGCATCTTGCCGGCCTGGGCCAGGCGAACACAAAGAAAAAAATAAATGGCTTTCAACGTATTGAAATCACCCCCGCCGGCGAGAGAACAGATATCCTCGATGCTCCGTTTTCCGTCGATGAGCGAAAGAACGGTCCTCTGGTCGTGTGAGAACGCCGCCTCTTGAAAGAGACCGGAAGGTTTTGCGGCGGGATGGAGGATGGTTTTGAGAGGAGGGAGCGTTTTGCGGACAGTTTGCCAATCAAGCCTCCGTATGCCCTCGAGAATAAGGCTTTGCGTGCTCATCTGGAGCGGGGTGATGTCCGCGAGCGGCAGCAGTCCCTCATGGAACTGGTAGCTTCCGCTCCGGCAGGAGAACAGGCCGTAGATGATCTCCTGCATCTGGAGCCTGACGCCGTCGACCAGATCGTGCGGCGTGATAAAGCCGAGCTCAACGAGTACGGCTTCCTGCTTTTTGTTTGTCTTTTTGGCGAGCTCCGCCGAGGCGTCGAACTGGGCGTTCGTGATCTTTCCCGCGCGGAGAAGGCATTTGCCGAGCCGGTCCTCATCCGTGTTTGATGAGGAGAAGACCACGTCGCCGTCCTTAAAGTAGACCTTTCTGGAGAACGTTTCATCTTCGAAAAATACGATGCCCGTTTTTTTGGCGGCACTGAGATCCAGAAAGAGGTGAGAGATCGTCATGCCGGTTACCGTGCCTGATGGGGTGGCGACCACATGCCGCTCCTTTCTTTTTACAAATTTATTCCATTATAGCATTTTTTATGTTCGGGGACCGTGTAATTTCTGTTCACCATTTTTGTTTTGATTGACAGGGCAATGGTTTTATGATACATTTAACAATATTTTTTGGTCAAAATTTTGTTTATCGCGCTAAGAGGAGGACCGATGAAAAAAATTCTTTTTTTCGTTCTGGCAGTCCTGGTCACGGCAGGTCTCACGGTTGCCGGTTGTAAAAAGAGCGAAGAGGTAAAGCCCGCTCCCAAGACCGAGCACAAGAAAGGAAAAACAGCGGCGAAGAAGAAGTCTTCATCAAAGAAAGCCACCGAGTCCCAATCGACCAAAAAGAAGTCTTCGCAGAAGAAGGGGGCGGCCCCTGAGTCGATGATGTAGCGACACGGCGTTGCCGATCGCCCCGGGGAGCCGCAGCCGCCTCTCCGGGGCTTCCCTCCTTTGCTCGATCTGCCCGGGTCTGATCGAAGACGCAGGCAGGCGTCGGTGTTGACTAATCCACCGATCATCACTATAATAAAAAAAGAAACACCTCCTCGCCCGGACTGTTCAGTCCGGAGCCCTCTTCAAAAGAACAAGGTAATTCAACTCTTTTACAACAGGGATATCCGTATGCGCAAGGACCTCTTTCTCGGCATTGACATCGGTTCCGTGACCGTCAAGACCGCACTCTTTGATGCGAACAAGGCTTTGCTTTTCGCCGCCTATACTCGCATCAAGGGCGACCCGGCGCAATCGCTGGTGAATGAATTGACGGCGCTGGCGTCGCGGTTCCCCGAAGTCCGCATCGAGGCCGCGGGCATCACGGGCAGCGGAGGCAAGCAGGTCGCGGAGATCATCGGCGCGCGCTTTGTGAACGAGATCCTGGCCCAGGCGAGCTTTGCCGGGCGCTATCATCCCCGGGCACGGACGATCATCGAGATGGGCGGAGAGGACGCAAAGCTCATCCGTCTGTCGCGGGATGCCGACGGCGCCGGGAGCAGGATAGAAGATTTTTCCATGAACACGGCCTGCGCCGCCGGTACCGGCTCGTTCCTCGACCAGCAGGCGTCCCGCCTCCACTTTACCATAGAAGAATTCAGCCGCATCGCGCTCCTGTCAAAGAACCCGCCGCGCGTCGCGGGCCGGTGCAGCGTGTTCGCGAAGAGCGACATGATCCATCTGCAGCAGATCGCCACGCCTGATCACGACATCGTGGCAGGCCTCTGTTATGCCATGGCCAGGAACTTCAAGGCCACGATCGGGAAGGGCAAAAAAATTGTTTCGCCGCTCCTGTTCCTCGGCGGCGTGGCCGCGAACCTCGGGATGCGGAGGGCGTTCCAGGATGTGCTGCGGCTCTCGGACGGGGACCTCTTTGTGCCCGAGCACTTCAATACTTCCGGCGCCATGGGCGCGGCGCTCGTGGTCATGCGGCAGCGGGAGCAGGCTGTTCCCTATCGAGGCTTGTCCGCGCTTACGGCTTATCTGTCGAAAGCGGAAAAATATGTCCGCGACACCATGGGCCCGCTCAGCAATCCGGCCGGTATTATGCCGAATCCCGACCACGATAGTGAGCCGGATTCTCTCATCGAGGCTTTCCTCGGCGTGGACGTCGGGTCCGTATCAACGAACGTGGTGGTCATCGACCGGCAGATGCGGGTGCTCTCAAAGCGGTATCTGCCTACGGCGGGAAGGCCGATCGAGGCGGTGAAGCAGGGCCTTGCGGAGGTCGGCGAGGAGATCGGCTCACGGGTGAAGATCATGGGCTCGGGCACCACGGGCTCGGGCAGGTATCTCACGGGGGACATGATCGGCGCGGACGTCGTCCGGAACGAGATCACCGCCCAGGCGGTTGCGGCGGCCGTGATCGACCCGTCGGTTGATACGATATTCGAGATCGGCGGGCAGGACGCCAAATTTATCAGCCTGCGAAACGGCGCTGTCGTGGACTTCGAGATGAACAAGGCCTGCGCGGCCGGCACCGGCTCGTTCCTCGAAGAGCAGGCAGAGCGCCTCGGCATCAGCATCAGGGACGAGTTCGCCGACAAGGCGTTCCGTTCCACGGCGCCCTGCAGGCTCGGCGAGCGGTGCACCGTGTTCATGGAGTCCGACCTCGTCCACTATCTGAACAAAGGGGCGAGTGTGGACGAGCTTTCCGCGGGGCTTGCGTACTCCATCGCGTACAACTATTTGAACAAGGTCGTGGCCGGGAAGAAGGTCGGAGACCGCATTTTCTTTCAGGGCGGAGTTGCCGCGAACAAGGCGGTGGTTGCCGCGTTCGAGAAAATAACGGGCAAACCCGTGACCGTGCCCCCGCATCATGAGGTAACCGGCGCCATCGGCGCGGCCATTCTCGCCATGCGCGACCATCGCGGTCTGCCGGGGGCGTTCAAGGGGTTCGATCTGAGCAAACGGGCTTACACCGTCACGACCTTTGAATGCAAAGAGTGCTCGAACCAGTGCGACATCCGCAAGGTAAGCTTTGACGGCGAGGCGCCTCTCTTTTACGGGAGCCGGTGCGAAAAATACGATGTGAAAAAGAGATCATCGTCCGGGGCCGTCTTGCAGGACTTCTTCGCTGAGCGCGAGCAGCTTCTCTTCGCAACGGGACCCTCTCCTGATATTTCCGCTCCCTTCATCGGCATCCCGAGGATGCTCTTTATGCATGATGAGCTGCCGTTCTGGCGGACTTTTTTCACCGCGCTCGGATACCGGGTGGCGCTCTCCGACCGCACGAACAGGACGCTTATCAACAAGGGACTCGAGGCCGTTGCCGCGGAGACGTGTTTCCCGGTAAAGGTGGCGCTCGGGCATATCCAGGACCTGCTCGACAAGAAAGTGGAGAACCTGTTTCTCCCGAGTTTCATCCGGTTTCCCGACGTAAACGACCAGACAGGCGGCTCGCAGGCCTGTCCGTACGTGCAATCATTGCCGTATATGGCCCGGGCCTCTCTGTCGTTCGGCAGGACCAGGGTCATCGAGCCGCTCCTTCATTTGCATGACCAACGGCATCGCAACAAGAGCCTGCTGAAGATCGGCGCAGCGCTCGGCAAGGACCGGCGGACAGTGCAACGCGCCGGGACACTCGCAGAGAAGGCGCAGAAGGATTTCTCCTCAACGATCGAACAGCGAGGAGCGGAAGTCCTTTCAGCGCTCAAACCTGGTGAGAAGGCGCTCGTCCTGATCGGCCGGTCGTACAATACGTGCGATACGGGACTGAACATGAACCTGCCGGCAAAGATACGCAGCCTCGGCGTTCAGGCGATCCCCATGGATTTTCTCCCGCTCCACCGGGTCGACCTCGCGGGCTGGGAGAACATGTACTGGCGGTCGGGGCAGCGGATCATCGCCGCGGCCCGGTTCATCAGAGAGCATCCCGGCCTCTACCCGGTCTATATCACCAACTTCGGGTGCGGTCCGGACTCGTTCATCACGCACTTTTTCAGGCACGAGATGGGCGACAAGCCTTATCTCCAGCTTGAGATCGATGAACACAGCGCTGATGCCGGCGCGATCACGCGGATCGAGGCGTTCCTGGACAGTCTGAAAAATGCAGGGGAACAGAGCACACGAAAGACATTTTCCATAAAGAAGGACGCCGCGATACGGACGAGGAAAGTTTTTCTGCCGAACATGACGGACCATGCGCACGCCCTTGCGGCCTCGTTCCGCGCCTGCGGCGTCGACGCCGAGGTGCTGCCGGGGTCCGATGAAGAGACCCGGCGCATCGGCAAGGAGCTCAGCTCGGGAAGGGAATGTTACCCGCTTTCTCTCACGATCGGCGATATGATCAAGGCGACCCGGAGGCGCGACTTCGACCCTGACCAAAGCGCTTTCTTCATGCCCACGGGCAAAGGCCCGTGCCGGTTCGGGCAGTACCATCAGTACCACCGGCAGGTGCTCGACCGCGCGGGACTTTCAGAGGTGCCGATCTTTTCGCCGATGCAGGACGAGACCCTGCACCGTGACGTGCACATGCTGGACAGGAATTTCGTGCGCATGTGCTGGAGAGGGGCGCTTGCCGTGGACATGCTCCAGAAGGCGCTCCGTGAGCACCGGCCCTATGAGAAACAAAAAGGCAAGGCGGACCGCGTGTACCGCTCGTCGCTCGACAGCGTGACAGCGGCCGTCGAGAACAGGGCCGACCTTGTTCCGGTGCTTCAGCAGGCGTACAGGGATTTCACCGCCATCGATATTGACGGGCGGGACCGGCCTGTCATCGGTGTTGTCGGAGAGATCTACATCCGCTCGAACCGGTTCAGCAACGAGGGGATCGTGAGGCAGATCGAAAGCCTCGGAGGCGAGGCGTGGGTGGCGCCGGTATCGGAGTGGCTGCTGTATCTTACCGCAACATCCAAGTCATCGGCGAAGATGAACCATTCATGGAAGGCCCTTCTCAAGGCATACCTCACCGAGTGGGTACAGCATAAGGACGAGCGCCGCTTCCGGGGCGGTTTTAACGGGACCATGAGGGGCCTTTCCGAGCCGACCATCAAAGAGAC
>DATDRO010000301.1:0-8747 GCA_035291685.1 Nitrospirota bacterium
TTCTCTTTAACCCTCTTCGCCATCTCCTCCATCTTATCCGGATTGACTTTCGCCTTAATCTTGACCCAAAAGTTGATGCCGTCACCGACGACGGTGCGTTTCTTGTCCAGTATCTCCACTTCCATAAGGCCCGAGGCGAGGACCTGAATTTCGTCCTGCGTCAACGTAATATTTTTAACCTTGGAATAGCTCTCGACATACGTCCCGGCCTGTTCGACTGCTATCTGTTTCGCTTTGAGCAGCGCCCGGCTTTCGGCTACAGACGGCGTTTCACCATCGCCCATGTTGTATGTGCCTTCGGAGATGATCTCTTTGGTTTCGGCATGACTAAAAGAGGGCGAGAAAAGCAGCAGGCTAACAAGAATCGAATAAACGAGTCTCATGATCAATTCTCCTGGTTTACCGGATTTTCCAAATGCCTACAGTCAGCAATACTCTAATGGCGTGCGAGACCAATATCATCTGTGTATGGGGCCACGGAAAAAAAGAAGAATCGGAGGTCAGGGTGACGGGCTATGCGACCAGTTCGAGCTTTAACTTTTCGATCCTTGAGTGCAGCGGTTTCAGCTCGGTAACGGTGACATAGACCATCGGCGTGTCCTTTTCAGCCGCACTGCGCGCCGTCTCTCTGGCCCACCGGTTGAATTCTTCGTCCCCTTCGATCTGCATGACCACTAAAGCATTGTCGGGTATTTTCTCGGCGAACTCCGGATGTTCGAGAATATACTTGTCGAATTCTCTTACCAGCAATGTATTTTTTTCAATAAATTTCGTAACGAACATATCTTCGGTCTCACGATGCATTGCAGCCGCTTTAATCCGCTCGTATCCCTCTTCATAATTTCTCGCAAAAGTCTTGTCGCGCTTTTTCCGCTCGTTAATATATTTTCGAAGATCACTGGATTTTTTCATGATGAGCAATCTCCCGGTCACATCACTCAGCTCTTAGCGTTTTTAGACCTGTACACTCCGCGATACTGTCAAAATCAGCATCATGATGAAGCAGAGTAAGATCGTTTTCAATCGTCACGGCGGCAATCAGGCAGTCTATCGTCTTCCGCACTGTTTTGCCCTTTCTCGCACACCGCTTGTAAATGTTTGCCGCTTCGATATAGGTATCAATGCCTGATGGATGATAAATGGGAAATTCGAGAAGATACTGCTTCGTTTCTTCATTTATCTTTTCGTCTTTGATGCCCTGGAGTATCTCGGTAACGATAATTCCCGTAAGGCAGAGGTCTTCTTCGTTTTCGATGAGATTATGGAGAATACGATGGTGGACGGAATCTCTGCCTCGCAGAAAGTCTATCCAGACACTGGTGTCAACGAGTATCATACCCTGCTCGCCCGCATCTCCTCCAGATTTCCTTCCCACCGCACCTTGCCTTCTAACTTCAAGATTCTCTTTCTTCTTGCCCTCTTGAGCAATTCTTCAAGGGCGTAGTTCACCAGTTCTTTTTTAGTGCGCAGATGGGTGACCTTGAGTCCCTCTTTTACCAATTTATCGTCTAGTTCGATATTCGTCCTTGCCATAAACCCTCCTGAATTTTATACACCAAATATAACAGATTCAGGTGTATGATACAAGTCTTTTCTGTAACGCAGACTGAAGCCCGCGGCTACCCCCTCACCCTGCCCTCTCCCGCAAGGGGCGAGGGTGAATGTAAAATTCGCGGCTAAACATTTTCCCATGTTTTAAAGGCCTCTGGATTCCCGCGTTCGCGGGAATGACGGACGCAAGAGACTTCGTGACTCAGTGCGTTCTTGTTTATAGTTCGTGTACAAACAGCAAGGGCGGCTTTCGCCGCCCTTAATTTATTCATCGCCACGATTACTTCGTCCCTGACCCACCCACTCCCTTTTCCTTGAGCCTGGCATGGGCCGCCGCCATCCTCGCGATCGGCACGCGGTACGGAGAGCAGCTCACATAGGTGAGCCCTGTCTTGTAGCAGAACTCCACGCTTGCCGGGTCCCCGCCGTGCTCGCCGCAGATGCCGACCTTGAGGTCCGGTCTTGTGGAGCGGCCTTTGGTCACACCCATCTTCACGAGCTGCCCCACACCCTCCTGGTCCAGGGTCTGGAAGGGGTCCTTCTCGAGGATGCCGTTGTCGGTATAGTAGTTGATGAACTTGCCCGCGTCATCCCGGCTGAAGCCGAAGGTCGTCTGCGTCAGATCGTTCGTACCGAACGAGAAGAACTCGGCCTCTTTCGCGATCTCGTCGGCAACGACCGCCGCGCGCGGAAGCTCGATCATGGTGCCTATCATATAATCGACGTTCACGCCCTTCTTTTTCATCACCTCATCCGCCGTGTCCTTGATGAGTTCCTTCTGGTTCTGGAGCTCTTTTTTCAGGCCCACGAGCGGCACCATGATCTCCGGAACGATCTTCTTGCCCTTTTTCGCAAGCTCGCACGCGGCTTCAATGATCGCCCTGGTCTGCATACGGGTTATCTCCGGATACACGATCCCGAGACGGCAGCCGCGATGTCCGAGCATGGGGTTCAGCTCGTGCAATTCTTCCACGCGGCGGAGAAGCTTTTCCTTCTTGGACAGGGAGGCCTTGGGCGCGCGTTTCGCCTGCATCACCGCGATCTCGACCATAAGGTCCTCGCGCTTGGGAAGAAATTCATGGAGCGGCGGATCGAGGAGACGGATGGTCACCGGAAACCCTTCCATGGACTCGAACAGGCCCTTGAAGTCCGAACGCTGCATCGGGAGGAGTTTGGCGAGCGCTTTTTCGCGATCCTCGGTCGTACCAGCAAGGATCATCTGCTGCACGATCGGCAGACGCTCCGCGGCAAAGAACATATGCTCGGTGCGGCAAAGCCCGATGCCCTCGGCGCCGAACTGCCTCGCCATTTTGGCGTCCCGCGGGATGTCCGCGTTGGCGCGAACACCCATGGTGCGCACTTCGTCCACCCACTTCATGAGCGTGCCGAAGTCCCCGCTCACCGTCGGCTCAACGGTCGGGACCTTGCCGAGGATTACCCTGCCGGTGCCGCCGTCGATCGTGATGTAGTCTCCCAGCTTCACGGTCACGTTGCCCGCGGTGAATTTTTCAGCCTTCAGATCGACCCTGATGGACTCGCATCCCGCGACGCAGGGCTTTCCCATGCCGCGGGCGACCACGGCCGCATGGGAGGTCATGCCTCCGCGCGCCGTGAGGATGCCCTGGGCCGCGTCCATGCCGTGGATATCATCAGGCGTGGTCTCCGGCCTGACCAGAATGACCTTGTCTTTCTTCGCATGCTTGACCGCTTCGTCAGCGGTGAACACGACCTTGCCGGACGCTGCGCCGGGCGACGCGGGAAGACCTTTTGCGATCACCGCGACCCTGGCTTTCGGATCGATGACGGGATGGAGAAGCTGGTCGAGCGATGCCGGCTCCACGCGGAGGATGGCCTCTTCTTTATTGATGAGGCCCTCGCCCACCATGTCCACGGCGATCTTGACGGCCGCGTGCGCCGTGCGTTTGCCCGTGCGGGTCTGGAGCATGTAGAGCGTGCCTTCCTGCACCGTGAACTCGAAATCCTGGACGTCGCGGTAATGTTTTTCAAGTTTGTTCGTGATATCGCGGAGCTGGCGATAGACCTTCGGCATTTCTTTTTCGAGGTCGGCGATCGGGTGCGGCGTCCGGATGCCGGCAACCACGTCTTCGCCCTGGGCGTTCGTCAGGTATTCGCCGTAAAATTCCTTCGCGCCGGTCGAGGGGTTCCGCGTGAAGCCGACGCCCGTGGCGGAGGTGTCTCCCATGTTGCCGAAGACCATGGCCTGCACGTTCACCGCGGTCCCGAGGTTGCCGGGAATATCGTTCAGCCTTCGGTACGTGATGGCCCGGGGATTGTTCCAGGAATCAAAGACCGCGTCACGGGCCATCGTAAGCTGCTCCCAGGGGTCCTGCGGGAACTGCCGTTTCGTGACCTGCATCACCTTTGCCTTGAATTTCTCGACGATCCCCTTCAGGTCATCCGCCATCAGCTCGATATCGAGCTTCACTTTCTTTTTCTTTTTCATCTCATGTATGATGTGCTCGAACACGTCTTTCTCGATGCCCATCACCACGTTGCCGAACATCTGGATGAACCGGCGGTACGCGTCCCAGGCGAACCGCTCGTTGCCGGTCCTGCGGATGAGACCCTGGATCGTCTGGTCGTTCAACCCCAGGTTCAGTACCGTGTCCATCATGCCGGGCATGGAAAATTTGGAGCCCGATCGTACGGACACGAGCAGCGGCTTGTCGGTATCGCCGAACTGATAGCTGCCGACGGCATCCTCGACCTTCTTCATATGTTCACGCATCCCGTCATCAAGCCCGTCCGGCACGCGTTTGCCTATTTCGTAGAAAAGGTTGCAGACCTCCGTCGTGATGGTGAATCCCGGCGGGACCGGGACCCCCGCGTTCGTCATCTCGGCGAGACCCGCGCCCTTGCCGCCGAGCAGGTCTTTCATTGTCCCTGTCCCGTCCGCCTTGCCTTTGCCGAAAAAGTAAATATATTTTTTTGCTGTATCCATCTTAACATCCTCCCTGGGTTATGAAACTGAGAATTCAGAAGCCAGAAGTCAGAAGTCAGAATAAAACTGACTCCTGGCTCCTGACTACTGACTCCTGTCCTTCTCCTCCGAGCTCAGCACCAGTCTCGAAAAATCCGCGATCTCGGCAAAGAGCCCGGTGATGCCCGCGAGGAGCGCGAGGCGGTTGTTCTTCACCTCCGCCTCCTTGTCCATGACCATCACCCGGTCAAAGAAGGCGTCAACGCGCTTTCTGAGCGACGCGATGTCCGCAAGGGCGCCCCGGAAATCAAGCTTCGCGATCTTTTCCGTGGCCCGGTCCTTGATCTCCGAATACGATGCAAAGAGCGCCTTCTCCTCGTCCTGCTTCAGGAGGTCCTTCTTCACCGCGCCGGCGAATTCTTTCGGCAGAATGTTCCCCGCCCGCTTGAGCGCGGTCACGAGCGGCTGGTAATCTTCCGACGTCCTCAGGGCATCGAGCGCCTTCACCTTCTCCCTCGCGATAAGCGGGTCGTCAAACTTCACGGAGAGTGCGGCGTCCACCACGTCGGAACGAAATCCTTCGGACGCGAGCATGCCAGCCAGCCTCTGTCGGAAAAAGTCGAGAGTATCCGATGAGAGCTTATTTCCAGACTCGAATCCCTTGCACGCCTCTGCTACCAGTCCTTTGAGCGAAAGCCTGAGTCCCCGGTCGAGCAGCATGTTCAAGATGGCAACAGACTGTCTGCGAAGTCCGTAAGGGTCTTCCGAGCCGCTCGGGATGAGCCCTGCCGAAAAACAGCCTGTGATCGAGTCTATCCTGTCGGCGATCGCGACGCACACGCCCTCGGAAGTCTCCGGCAGCTTGTCTCCGGCAAACCGCGGCAAATAGTGTTCCGCGATCGCGTCCGCGACGCGGGGGTCTTCGCCCGAGAGAAGCGCGTACTGCCTGCCCATCACGCCCTGGAGCTTGGGGAACTCGCCCACGACCCCGGTAAGAAGATCGGCCTTGCACAGGTGGGCCGCGCGTTCGGCGATCCGGGGGTCCGCCTTGAGCAGGCCGGACAGATACCGCGACAACGCCTTTACGCGATCCGTCTTGTCATACAGGGTGCCGAGCTTTTCCTGGTACGTGACCTTTTTCAGGCCTTCCACCCGCTCGACGAGCGGCTGCTTCATGTCGTGGTCGAAAAAATAGGCCGCGTCCGAGAGCCGCGCGGCAAGCACCCGTTCATTCCCGGCACGGACGATCTCCATGTCTTCTGCGCGGGTGTTGCTGATCGTGATGAAGAACGGGAGCAGCCCTCCCCGGGCATCGACGACCGTGAAGTAGCGCTGGTGCTCGCGCATGGCCGTTATCAGGATCTCTTTCGGGACCCGCAGATATTCCTTGTTGAACGACCCCATCACGGCGACCGGATATTCCACGAGGTTCGCCACTTCCTCCACGAGGCCGGGATCATCGAGCACCGTGCCGCTCCGCGACACCGCGAGGTCCCCTGCCTGTTTCACGATCCTCTGCTTGCGCGCCCCGGGCTCAATGACAACGAAGTTCGGCTCCGCCTGCGCTGAATACGACTTAAAGTCCTTGACCAGAAAGGCGCCGGGGCTCATGAACCGGTGTCCCCGCGAAAGATTGCCGCTCCTGATGCCGTTCAGCTGGAAATCTACCACGGAACCGCCCCAGAGGGCAAGCACCCAGTGTATGGGTCTCGCGAACCGGATGTCCTTGTCCATCCAGCGCATGGACTTGGGGAACGGGATAGAGAGGATAAAGCCGGGCATCGCCTGCTTCAGCCATTCCGCGGTATCGCCGCCCTTCTCATCGATCCGCGCCGCCACATACTCGCCTTTGTCCGTTGACTTGATCGTGAGCGCCCCGACAGGGATGTTGTTCTTCTCCGCGAAGACCAATGCCGCCTTCGTGGGCCTGCCGTCGGCGTCAAAGGCCACCTTCTTCGGCGGACCGGTAACCTCCCGGGAGCTGTCTTCCTGCTTCTCCGCCACCTGCGGGGCGTAGAGAACAAGCCGTCTCGGCGTGCCGAACGTCCGCACCGTCCCGCTGTCCACCAATATCCGGCCCGAGCCCAGGAGAGCGATGAACATCTCCTTCGCCTTTTCAAGGGCTGGACCGATGAAGCGCGATGGGATCTCTTCGGTACCGATCTCTAATAAGAACTCTTTTGGCAAGGATCACTCCTGAAAATTCCGGTCTAGCCACAGATGAACACGGTAACTGCAAAATCTTAATGATGTTTTACCACGGATTCACACGGATAAAACCCTGGATTCCCGCTTTTGCGGGAATGACGGTTTTCATTCCGCAATCCGCATTCCGAACTCCGCATTGAAGCGCTTAGCGCTTCAGCATCGGAAACCCCTTCTCCTCCCGCTGGGCCAGGTACGCCTGCGCGCACGAACGGGCAAGCTTTCGCACCCGGCCGATATAGCCGGTGCGCTCGGTAACGCTGATCGCGCCGGCGGCGTCGAGGAGGTTGAAGGTGTGTGAGCACTTGAGACAGTAATCGTAGGCGGGAAAAACGAGTCCCGCCTTCACGATCCGCTCACACTCTTTTTCGTATGATTCGAACTGGCGGAAAAGCATCTGCCTGTCGGACAGTTCGAAATTGTATTTTGAGAACTGCACTTCCGTGTCGAAATGGATGTCGCCGTACTTCACGCCTTTGGTCCACTCAAGATCGTAGACGCTGTTCACTCCCTGGAGATACATGGCGATGCGCTCCAGACCGTAGGTGAGCTCCGCGGTAACCGGTTTTAAGTCGATGCCTCCCACCTGCTGAAAATAGGTGAACTGGGTGATCTCCATGCCGTCGAGCCAGACCTCCCACCCCAGCCCCCAGGCCCCGAGCGTCGGCGATTCCCAGTCGTCCTCCACAAAACGGATATCATGCTTCAGGGGATTAATGCCGAGACTCACGAGGCTTTCGAGATAAATATCCTGGACATTCTCCGGATGGGGCTTCAATACCACCTGGAATTGATAGTAGTGCTGCAGCCGGTTCGGGTTCTCCCCGTAACGGCCGTCGGTCGGCCTGCGCGAGGGCTGAACATAGGCCGCGCGCCACGGCTCGGGGCCGAGGACACGGAGGAACGTGGCCGGGTGGAACGTCCCGGCGCCTACTTCGGTATCGTAGGGCTGATGGATGACGCATCCCTTCGACGCCCAAAATTGTTGCAGCGTAAGAATAAGTTCCTGAAATGTCAACGATTGCTCCGGAAGGAAAAGAAATGAAAAACAGAGTGGTATTATACAAAAACGCTTTATATTGTCAAGAAAATACCGGCTTATGAAATGGTCCTGGGAACGCTACATTCGGAGGAGAGCAGTTCAGTTAACCATTAACCTTCGGATTTCCTTTTTAGCCATCGGGCTGTCTCTCTGGCTATCTGCAATGCCTTTACTGCATCCTTTTCAGTCGGCTCCCCTGACGGAACGAGACCGAGGGCTGCGGGATACCGTGCCCGGTAAATACTATTCAGGAAAACCGTGTCTTCATCAGAAAGTTTTGTCTCATAGCCGAGCTTTTTCACCGCGTTGTTTAAGTCAAGGATGTTATGGGTGCGCGGAATTTCTATATCATGCTCGACAAGAAGGGCTTTCAACGCTTTTTCAACGGACTGCTGGGCATGATAGCAAACCATCCGAAAAAGCTTTTTCTCCGTGAGATATTCAGCGGATTGAAGCTCTTCTGCCGCAATCATTATCCACGCCTCAGCTTCTTTTCTCATACACCGTTTTCCCTGTTTTCAGAATGTTCAACAGAAAGGAAACCTTCTCTTTAAGGAGATACTCATACTCTTGGGGCGTATAAATGAACAAGTCGATCCCCACCTTCGGCTGGATCAATCTGAACAATTCAATATTTCGTTCGATAGGACGCTTCGTTGTCTCTTTCACAATGAGCAGGTCGATGTCACTCCATTCGTGCATCTCTCCGCCGGCCAACGAACCGAAGAGTATGATCTTCTCGGGACGATATTCGGTCTTAATGACTCCAATGATGCGGACAAGCTCGTCCTGCAACGACTTTGTTCTTTCTTCAACGGTAAACAGCTTCATCGTCGCTCCTGTTCGGCTGACGTAGTGATCGAAACTAACAAAAGTGTACCACAAGGCGCAGACGGGTTCAAGCTTTATTGATCCACGGTTGTTCGTTACCGGTCGTCAGTTGTAAGTTAGTTCACTCACACCTGCCACATCATGGCCTCGAAATCGTCGGTCGGCGCTTTGATCAGG
>DATDRO010000302.1:0-4478 GCA_035291685.1 Nitrospirota bacterium
CTTGACGGCGACATGCTGTTCCCGCGCGGGTCTTTCAGTCCCGAGACCGTCATGTTCCGCGGGACCAGAGGACCCACGCCGTCGCGCAGCAAAAGGAAGGTCATCCTCCCGCTCGGCTGATGGTACGCCATGCGGACCGCGTTCTCCTCAACAGCATAGTTCGCGAGGTTCTGCGCCGTCTCTTTCGTGACCCGTTCGGAATACAGCACTGCCACGTTCCTGCCATGCTTGTCTCCGCCGGGACCAAAACCGGGTGAGAGCTGGGTCACGGCTACGATCGTCGGGCCCGGATCGGGAATTGCGTATACTGCGGAAGGCGCGACCGTTCGGTCCGGCGTGCCGTCCGCGTTATCGTCAAAGCTGAGAACGTAATCGGTCGCGGTGTTCGGAAGCAGGGTGATCGTTCCCCGCGATCCGGTGAGAACAACGACATTCGCGAACCGGACCTGTCTGAGCATTCCCTCTGCATCCGGAAGCACAATTCCCAGATCGAACACCCCCGGCCCTTCTGCCGCGATCTCAACCTTATAGCTTGTCGATTCTATCTTCGTGATCAGCGACAGCGTGCTTCTTTCCGTCTCTCCGCACTCCGCATTCCCCACTCCGCATTCCGCACTCCAGCGAAACTGATCACTATAAGGTATATCTCTGAAAGCTTCGTTGGAAGAAAGCCCCCCGATCTTGTTTCCCGAGACATCAGTGACCCGAACCCGTAGTGCCGCCTCGCTCGTCACGACCGAGATATGACCGGGCCGGTACGAAGCCTGCTCTCCGAAATGTGCCTGGAAACTGAAGAGGCCCGTGGTGGCTGCTTCAGCCTGGAAGAGCGCTGCGAAGGCGGTATTCAGGCGCATGCCCTGGGTGGAGCTCCGGCGCAGGGAATCAAAACCCGCGTTCGCGTTGTCAGAGCCGAGGAAGTCGAAAGAGAGGTCTCCAATGGCCTTGATAGTCGTGTCGCCCATCAGGATCCTGAGACCTGCTTCGGAAAGGTCGTTGGACCGGGACGTGACAATGCTCTTTCCGATCGGCAGCACGTCGGCGGGCAACGCGCCTGTCGGCGCTGTGGCCACGCTCCACGCCTGGCCCAGAAGTCCCGCGGCAGCGATCACGAGGTCCGGCGTCAGCTCGCCCGTGTAGGGAATGATCAGGCTGTCCGGTGAGAGCGGAATGCCGAGTTCGCCCACGCCCATCCGCAGGATGAACCGGCCCTTCACGGCGTCGGACGCAAAGGCCGTGGCCGTGACCGCGCCTGTCCTCTGTGAAAGGAGCTGGTACTTGACCGTTGCCGACGAGCCGGGCAGGATGGTCTCGATCTGCTTATCAGGTTCTTCTCCGTCCACGAAGACCGCACCCGAAAGCGCCCGGGGATCGAGGTGTACTGACACGAGGTTCGCGATTGCCAGCGAGGTATTGCTGATCGTGACAAAAAGGTCATATTGTTCGCCGCTCCGGACCGTGGCCGGGTGGCCGAGCGTAACGCTGAAGTCCGGGTTCCGGACGAGCACTGCGCCCGTGGCCTTGCCCTTGAGCGATATTGGGCCGATGGGGAGGCCCTCGAGGGTAGCCGTGATCTCGAAATCGATCTTGTGTGTGCCTTCCTTAAGACCTTCGATTGTGAAATCGGCCTGGCCGCTTTCAGCGGGATACAGCATGCTGATATCGTCCGCGGTCCCGATCTTGCCGTCCGGTCCTGCATTCACAACCGGCATCACACGCGGGAAGTAACCGTCTGCGCCCATGGCCATGCGCAGAGGATCGTCTATAGGCTTGTCATCCGTGCCGGCGGCCTTATCATCACCGGACGGCAGAATGATCCTGGCCTGAAGGTCCTTGACCACAAGGCCGGACATGCCCGGCGCGCCGTTCGACACGATTGTCAGAGCGCTGAAGTACTGGTGCAGAAACCCGATGTTTCCGGGGATGACAACGATGCCGGGGATAGGCGGGAGCGCGGGCCCGCCCGAGCCAAACTGCTCGCCGCTGTCGCTGGAGGAGGTGAGATTGAACCCGGCGAGGCTAAAGTTGTCCGGCAATTCCGCTATCTTCAGGGTATCGACTCTCGGAAGATCGAGCCCGATGCTCGGGTTAGTTGCATCCGACGGGTCTTCCAGTATTTTTCTCGTGTCCGGGATGAGCACCGGGAAGGTGACCGGCACTTGCTTGCTCTCCGTGCCGAGGATTGCCGTGAACTCGTAGGCCGTGAAGTTGGTGCTGTCGAAGGTCACGCCCCGGTCCTGGATCTCCTGGAGCGTGAGCGGCCGGGTGGTGACGCTCGTGATGAGCGGGTCTTTAATGGATTCGATCGTAACGGCTTGCGGGCTTGCGGCGATGAGCGGATTGCCGGAACCGTCCACAAGCCGGATGTTCGAGAGCGAGTACTTGCCAAGGACCGGAAGGGTCGGCAGATCGAATGGCTTGCCGGGGTATGTAGAGAGCTCGATGCGCGAAGGGAATCCGGGGCCGGTAAAGTCGGCGACAACTTTGAAGTCCTTCGGAAGCATGTTCAGGACGCTCTCCGGCAACGGCTGGCCGCTGCTCACGAACCCTGTCGTCACCTGCGAGGCAATGCCCTTGGGCACGACTTGGTACTCAGGCCCCACCTGCAGGCTCACGCCGACGATGCTGAAGTCGAAGTTCGTCAGGACACTCGGAGCTTGTTGTGACATCACCGGTGTTGCAAACCCGATGAGAGCGCTGATGAGCAACCCAACTACCACGGATATATGAAATAGCTTCTTCATAAAACTCTTCTTATTACCACGGATACACACGGATTGACACGGATGTTGGTGCTTTGAATCTTTCAAACTCAAAAGCATTTTTTTCATTGTATTGTCCGTGTGCATCAGTGTCCATCCGTGGTAAAAATGAAGTTATCTTTTTCCCAACACTTCCGCCGTATACGCCGACGGATCGCTCCCCGCCATCGCTCTAACCTTGTAGTAATACGTCGTCCCCGTTTCCGCAGTCGTGTCGTTGTACTTCAGCACGCCCTTTTCAACCGTGTCGATGGTGGAAAATACCCCGCCGGAAGTTGTTGACCTCGCAATCTCATGCTTCGTGAATGTTGCCCAGGGGATAACCACTGCTCGTCACAGCAAGGTCGATCACCTTTGTCCCCTCACCCCCGCCCTCTCCCGCAAGGGGCGAGGGAGTATAGGCATATTCATCCGCTGCTCCAATGCGCCGGGCGCTGTACCCCTGCGGCTGGAAGGACTTTATGAACTGCGGAAACTGGGGCGTGCTCACATTGAGGATCACTTGATATTCTTTTCGCTTGACATAACCCCTCATAATCCTTGATAATATAAACATAAACAAGGAGGTTGCCATGCAAAAGGCTGAGTTGTTAAACGAGATTAAACTCATGGAATTAAAGCTCCACGCGCTCAAAGCGCAGGTTGAATCCGGGGAACCCCTGATTAAAAAGCACTCATCGGCAAATCTTTACGGCCTGCTCAAGGGCTGCGATGATGTAACCCCCGAAGATATCAATGCTGTCAAAATAAAGCTGAAGGAGACTGCTTAAGTGCAGATCGTTACCGATACCCATCCCTGGGTATGGTTTCTCACGGCAAATCCCCGCCTTTCTTCAAAGGCCAGAGAGTCTTTGGCCGACCCTTCCAATTTGATCATCGTCCCCTCTATCGTACTGATGGAAATCAGATATCTTTATCAACATAAACGCATACCGCTTTCTTTTGAAGTTACGTTGCAACAAGTTGAGACCTGCAGCAATATACTAATAGCCCCTCTCGACATCTCCGTCGTAACCATTTCTCCAATATCGCTCGACATTCACGACGCGATCATCGTAGGCACTGCTCTTCAGGCAGCCGAAGAGTTCGGCCAAACCACGTCCCTCGTAACCATCGATGGGGCGATAACCGATTCTCGTCTTGTGCCGATAATCTGGTAAAGAACGGGACAGCCAAGCAAAAATCTTCCTTTTCGCATTCATCTGCGTCCCATGCAGCCCTTTATCGTTTTCCAGCCACTTCCGCGGTATACGCCGACGGATCGCTCCCCGCCATCGCTCTAACCTTGTAGTAATACGTCGTCCCCGTTTCCGCAGTCGTGTCGTTGTACTTCAGCACGCCCTTTTCAACCGTGTCGATGGTGGAAAATACACCGCCCGACGTTGTTGACCTTGCAATTTCATACTTCGTCACACATCCCGGATCATTCGGTGATGCTTTCCAGGTAAGATAAAGGCCGTTGATCGACGGTGTGAGAGTGAGCCCACTCGGCGCATCCGGCCCTGTCGGCACATTCGGATCATCCACCCAGGTCCATTTGAGAATGGAGTATTTATCCGGTGTACGCTTCCAGGCATAAACGTCGCCGTTGGGAGCGATGACGGGTTGGCCATACTGGGCTATCAACTGTGCTCGCTCTTCAAAACCTTGCCCCACTGGGGGAATGATCGTGACCTGATTTTCGGGTAAAGTTAGAGTTCCTAATTCCCTACCACAAAC
>DATDRO010000303.1:0-10533 GCA_035291685.1 Nitrospirota bacterium
GCTCACCGGCTCATGCATTCCGGCATCCGACCGCAGGACAGGAACAATCCCATCCCCGCGCAGACCGTGCCGGCCCAGGGGTCGATCCAGCAGACGGTGATGCCGATCAGCTCCGTGATCTTCTCCCAGGAGAAGAAAGCATATGAGAATTTTCCGCTCTTTCCCCTTGACAGCGACATGGCGGCGGGGCTCAAAGGCAGGGTCTTCTATCTGTTCATCCCGGTGGAGATCGACCGGCAGATCGTCCCGTATAATTTCAAGATAGAGATAGCGGAGGCGGTGAAAGGGTAGCGGAGAAATACCAAATTGCAAATCTCAAGCACCAAATAATGATGGTCTCGTAATAAGTCTGGAAAGCCGTCTTTGCGAGCGTAGCGAAGCAATCTCGCAGTCCGTATCTGCCTGAAAAAGCGAGATTGCCGCGTCGCTCCGCTCCTCGCAATGACAGCAGTCGGGGCTTCTTACGAGTTCACCAAATAATAATTAAAAATCAAATTCGAATATTCAAACAGTTTTGAAATTTGCGATTTATTTGGGATTTGTTATTTGGAATTTGAGCAGGTATGATCTACATCATAGATATTTTTTTCAAATAGGGGTATCATTCGATCATGTTCAAGGAAGGATGCCCGGGAAGCATAGAGATCCGCCAGCCCAAGCCCGAAGATATCCGGTGCCAGAAGTGCGGCGAGAAGATCGAGATCTGGAGCGACGAGCCGGATACCGCATGCAAGAAGTGCGGGCATATGAACGCGCGGCCCATCGGCACGTCCTGCGTCGAGTGGTGCGCCTATGCGAAAGAGTGCGTGGGCGCGGAGAAGCTCGAGAGGCTCAAAAAAGCGGCGAAGGGCTGATATCTGTTCACGCCGTTAGAGAACTTGTTTCTCTAACGGCGTTCACCTGTTTTTCTCGCCGTCTCCAAAATTAACATTGAAATTCACCGTCAACCCCTTTGCTTCGTCGCGTAGCGTACCAGGATGCGGAAATTCTTGTAACATAATGTCTCAGCTATCTGGAAACGCGCTTCATGAAAATCGCCTGATTTGTGCAGCACGCTTGGACGCGCCGATCGCTCAGGGGCTGCCGGATCATAATGTCTATTTTGCGGTCTGTGTATCAGCTTGACACCTGCTGCTTGAACATATATATTTAATCCATTCCTGACACTGCGTTTCCTCACACTCCTTCTCTATTGAGGTGATCCCATGGACCGCAGAAAATTTCTGAAAGTAGCGGCAGTCGGCGGCATGGGTCTTACCATCTCCCCGGTTTTTGACCCCCTTGTACAATTAGCGGAAGCAGCGGGAAGGCCCGACCTGGTCGTTGCGCACGGCGCTTCACCCGCGCAGATCACGAAGGCCGCTATTAACGCCCTGGGCGGGATCAGAAGATTTATTTCCCGCGGTGATATCGTCGTCGTTAAGCCGAACATCGGCTGGGACCGGCTGCCCGAGCAGGCGGGAAACACGAACCCCGAGGTCGTCGCCGCCGTGGTGAAACTCTGTTTTGAAGCAGGGGCGAAGAAGGTGAAGGTCTTCGACCGCCCGGTGAACGACCCGCGGAGGTGCTACATCCAGAGCGGCATTTCTCCGGCCGCCGCCGCGCTCGGCGCGGAAGTGGATTACGTGGATGAGCGAAAGTTCAAGGACATGGCCATAAACGGCCAGGCGCTCAAGACGTGGCCGCTCTACACCGAGGTCTTCGAGGCGGACAAGGTGATCAACATTCCGATCGCGAAACATCACGGGCTCGCGAAGCTTACCCTGTCCATGAAGAACTGGATGGGCGTGATGGGCGGGTCACGGAGGCAGATACACCAGAAGCTCGACGAAAGCCTCGTGGACCTCTCGATGAAGATAAAACCCACGCTTACCATCCTTGACGCCGTGCGCATCCTCACGGCCAACGGCCCGCAGGGAGGAAGCCTCGCGGACGTGAAGAAGCTCGATACGGTCATCGCGGGCATAGACCAGGTCGCGATCGACTCCTACGGCGCCACGCTTTTCGGCATGCAGGGGAGCGACCTCGGATATGTGAGGATCGGCGCCAGGCTCGGCCTCGGGACGATGGATCTGGCGAAGTTGAAGATCAAAAAAATACAGATTTAGCCACGGATGGCTTGGATAAAATCAGCTCGTAGCTCATGGCTCATGCCCAACAGCTAAGAACTGTAATTACCGCCGAAGTTTGTAAAACGAGAGACGAGTTCCGCGAACTTGTCCTTCTCCTTTCTCACCGCACACAAGGAGTCTGCCATGAAGATCCTTCTCGTTTATCCAAAGTACCCCGATACCTTCTGGAGCTTTAAATACGCATTAAAGTTCATTTCCAAAAAAGCGACCCTTCCTCCCCTGGGTCTTCTGACCGTGGCAGCCATGCTTCCTTCCGCGTGGGAGAAGAAGCTCGTTGACATGAATGTGGAAGCCCTGAAGGACAGAGATCTTTTGTGGGCGGATTATGTCTTCCTGAGCGCCATGTCAATCCAGCGGGAGTCCTCACAGGCCGTGATCGACCGTTGCAAGGCGCTCGGCGTCAAGGTCGTTGCCGGCGGTCCTCTGTTCACCGCGAGTCATGAGGAGTTCGAGGACGTGGACCATTTTGTGCTTAATGAGGCCGAGATCACGCTTCAGCCGTTCGTGGATGATCTGAACAGGGGGCCGGCCGGCCGCCTCTACACCTCCCGTGAATGGACGGACATGCGGAGCACGCCTGTTCCGCTCTGGGAGCTTGTGAACATGAAAAGATACGCGTCCATGAACATCCAGTACTCACGGGGGTGCCCCTTTGACTGCGAATTCTGCAACATCACGGTGCTGTACGGCCGCGTTCCGCGGACAAAGGGCAAGGAGCACATGGTCGCCGAGCTCGAAAGCCTCTACGCGCGGGGATGGAAAAGCGGTGTGTTCATTGTCGATGATAACTTCATCGGGAACAAGGGAAAGCTGAAAAAAGAGGTCCTGCCCGCCATCATCGAATGGATGGAGAGAAGAAAACATCCGTTCACGCTTTCTACGGAAGCGTCCATCAACCTTGCCGATGATGAGGAGCTCATGCGCATGATGGTCCGCGCCGGGTTCGACACGGTCTTTATCGGCATCGAGTCGCCCAACGAGGAAAGTTTGGCCGAGTGCGGCAAGATGCAGAACAAGAACCGCGACCTGACCGCGTGCGTGAAGAAGATCCAGAAGTCCGGTCTCGAGGTCCAGGCAGGGTTCATCGTGGGCTTTGACAGTGATCCCGCCGCCATCTTCGACCGGCTGATAAAATTCATCCAGGAGAGCGGGATCGTGACCGCGATGGTCGGCTTGTTGAACGCGCCGCAGGGAACGAAGCTCTACCACCGCCTTCAGAAGGAGGGCAGGTTGTTGAACGCGGCTACGGGAGACAACACGGATTTTTCGATCAACTTCATTCCCCGAATGAACTCCGACGCGCTCATCAGCGGGTACCAAAAGATCGTCCACACGATCTATTCTCCTAAACACTACTACGCGCGGGTAAAGCGGTTCTTGAAAGAGTATGAACCGGTGAAGAAAAAAATGTCCCGTCTCAAGTTCAGCCACCTGAAGGCCGCTGTACGGTCCGTGGTGCGCCTGGGTTTAATCGGGAAAGAGCGGTACCAATACTGGAAGCTTGTTTTCTGGTCCCTGTTCCGTTGTCCGCGGCTTTTGCCGATAGCGATCACCTTCACCATCTACGGGTACCATTTTCGGAAGGTCTTTAAGAAAAATATGCCGGTGCTACATTAGAAAAAGCCGGTTCATTGCTTATGGCTGATAGCAAGGCCAAGAGCGCGGATTGAAATGCAAAACTTTCGCAGAATAACTCAAGGCTTCTTTTTACTCCTCTTCCTCTTTCTCTTTATCCAGACCGAGTCAAAGGGGAATGACGAGCTCGGCTATCCCGTCCGGCTGTTTCTGGATTTCGATCCGCTGATCCTGATCACCACGCTTCTTGCCGCCCACGCAGCGGCTGTGTCCTTTTATCTGTCCATCATCACCATCATCATCACCGTCCTCCTGGGCCGTGTCTTCTGCGGATGGGTGTGCCCTCTCGGGACGCTGAACAATATCGTAGGTTCTCTCAAAAAACAGCAGCCGGACAAGCAGCCGTGGAACTGGCACCGGATAAAGTATTACATCCTGATCGGCATCCTCGCATCGGCCGTGTTCACGCTCCAGCCCGTGGGCATCCTTGATCCTCTTTCACTTCTCATCAGGTCTCTGTCCGTGAGCGTCTATCCGTTGTTCAATTACGGCGTGCGTGCGGTGTTCGATACGCTTTACGCGATAGATCCGCTCGGACTTGCTGTTGTGTCCGAACCGGTCTATACGATCCTCAAAAAAACCATTCTCTCCTTCAATCAGTCGTTTTACAACCAGGGAGTGTTCGTCGGGGTTCTTTTCATCGCGCTTCTCGGACTGAACCTCATCGAGAAGCGGTTCTGGTGCAAATATCTCTGTCCGCTCGGCGCGTTCCTCGGCATCCTTTCCCGGTTTTCCTTCTTGAAACGAACGGTGAGCGATGGCTGCACGGAATGCGGGGCATGCGCCGGTGTGTGCCAGGGCAACGCCGCGCCGGACGGGAAAGAGAATTGGAAAGTCACTGAATGCCTCTACTGCTGGAACTGCGATGATATTTGCCCCGCGAACGCGGTGAGCTTCGGATTCGCCGGGAAAAAAGCGGCTGCTGCCATGGATCTCGGAAAGAGGAGGGTGATCGTATCCGTTGTATCGGGTATCGTTGCAGTGCCGCTGTTGAGGATAAACCCGCTTGCGACCGCAAACGCAAAGAACCCCGTCCTCCTTCGTCCGCCCGGCGCGCTTGAGGAAAAGGAATTTCTTGCCCGATGCGTAAAGTGCGGCGAGTGCATGAAGGTCTGCATCACGAACGGGCTCCAGCCCGCGCTTTTTGAAGCGGGTCTCGAAGGTATTTGGTCTCCCACGCTCGTGCCGAGGATCGGGTACTGCGAGTATCGCTGCACGCTCTGCGGCCAGGTCTGCCCCACGGGCGCGATCAAGCGGCTCGCGCTCCCGGAGAAGGCGAAGGTCAAGATCGGTCTCGCCATGATCGACAAAGGGCGGTGTCTTCCCTGGGCGCACGCCAGACCCTGTATTGTGTGTGAAGAGGTTTGTCCCACGCCGAAGAAGGCCATCTGGTTCGAGGATGTTGCCGCGCGCGACCGGCAGGGAAGGCAGGTACGGGTGAAGCAGCCCCATGTCGATCTCGAACTCTGCATCGGCTGCGGTATCTGCGAGACGAAGTGCCCGGTGCTGGGCCGGCCTGCGATCACCGTTACGAATGTGGGAGAGTCGAGGTCGAGGGAGAACCAGCTGCTCTTATAAAGGAAGCAGAGGGGAGGTGAACCGACAAACGAAGCACACCGTAAAGAACTTCATGCCTTCTCGATCACCACGCGGTTTTTTACGAGCGATACCTCCTGCACCAGGCCCCGCACCCTCTTCTCCTCGCCGAAAAGATTTCTCAGGACCACCTCGCCGCCTTCCGCGCGGACAAGGTTCACCGACTCAAGGACAAGATCTTCCCGGTTGTTTTGTCTTACATATGCCTTTAAATCACACATAACAGCTTCCTTCGTCCTTTCTCCGTCATCCCTCGTTCCTTATCAACCTTTGCGTGCTCCGCGCACTCTGCGGCCGGTTTCGCCTCTTTGGATCTTTTCCTCCCTCCGCTTCTTGGCGAAGATCCGGATCGGGGTGCCGCTGAATCCGAAGGCACGGCGAAGGTGGTTCTCGATGTAGCGAAGGTAGGAAAAGTGAACGCCGGCCGGATAGTTGACGAACACGATGAATGTCGGCGGTTTTATCCCGACCTGGGTGGCGTAGTAGTATTTCACTCTTTTGCCGCGGTAGAGCGGAGGTTCGTGTCCGGACACCAGATGCTCGAATACCCTGTTGAGCTCCGCCGTGGGCACGCGTCTTTCGTATTCCGCGATGACCTTGTCGATCTCCTCAAAGACCTTGGTGACCCGCTGGCGGGTCGAGGCCGAAATGGTGACCACCGGCGCATAGTCCGCGAACTTAAGCCGCTGTTGCACGTCGGACATGAACTTTTTATACGCCTGCTCCTTGTCCGGCACCAGGTCCCACTTGTTCAGCATGATGATAATGCCTTTGCCGGCCTCGTGCGCGAGGCCCACGATCCGCTCGTCCTGTTCGGTAATGCCCTCGGATGCATCCATGAGCACGAGCGCGACGTCCGCGCGATCAAGACTTTTTATTGCGCGCATCACGCTGTACTTTTCGACGCCCCGGCTGATCTTGCCGCGGCTCCGTATGCCGGCGGTATCGACGAGCATGTACTTTTTCCCGTAGTATTGATAGATACTGTCAACGGAGTCTCTTGTCGTGCCCGGCACATTGCTCACGATCATCCGGTCTTCTCCGATAAGGGAGTTCACGAACGACGATTTGCCCACATTCGGCCTGCCGATGATCGCGATCCGCGGAGGCCCAATCGGCGCGCCTTCCTCCGCCTCGTTCACCCGCGCGGTCTCCGGCAACAGGCGATAGATCCCATCCATGAGATCCGAAAATCCCGGGCCGTGTTTCGCGGAGAAGGGGAAGAGCGTATCGATGCCGAGACGGTAGAAGTCCGAAAGGAGGTCCTCGTCCCTGACCCCGTCCACTTTGTTCACCGCGTATATCACCGGTTTGCCCGAGACCCTGAGCTGATGAGATACCTCGATATCCGCCGGAAGAAGGCCCTGCTTGCCGTCCATGAGGAAGAGAATGAGGTCGGCCTCTTCGACAGCGAGACGGCTCTGTTCCCGCATTTTTATGTACATGGGATCTTCCGTCTCCGGCTCGAAACCGCCGGTATCAACGAGCAGAAAGCGTTTGTCCTCCCACTGCGCGTCGGCATAGTTGCGGTCCCGGGTAACGCCGGGCATGTCCTCGACGACGGCGAGATTTCTTCCGATGACCCTGTTGAACAGGGCGGACTTGCCGACATTCGGCCGGCCTACTATGGCGACGATGGGTTTAGACATGGTTAGGGGCTAAGGGCATAGAGCATGGAGCATGGTGAAGGGAGCACCGTTACTCTCTGCGCTCTGCGCTATGCTGTTTGCTTGCAGCACTGTATCACTATATCATTTTTACTCATGCTAATTCAATAAAAAACCTTGCGAAGGCATGTCATTTATGTTATTTTCTACATTCATTGTTCCAGGAGGCCGCTATGAGAATGCTGGCAATGCTGGTGGCAGGGCTGCTGCTCGTTGCAACGGAGGCCCGGGCGGATTTTTATAAATGGGTGGACGGCAACGGCAAGGAAAATTATACCAACGATAAGTCAAAGGTTCCATACAAATATCGCGAGCGGGCAACATCCGTGGAAATGAATGACGAGCGTGTGAGCGTCGGTGACAAACCAACGGGTACAACATCGACTGCCGTCAGGGAACATAGGGATAAGCAGGGCAGGGGAGAGGAGCACTGGCGCAAGAAGGCCGCAAACCTTCGCCTGAAGCTTCGGGACCAGCAGGATGAGTACAACCTTGTTCTGAAACAATTGGAAGATGAGGACCGGAAGCCGAAAAAACTGAGCGCCGGGAAGAAAAAATCCCATTCGGGCCTCGAAAAAAAGAAGATGAGACTGGAAAAAGATATTGCAAGGACCCGGAGGATGCTTGATGTCGATCTGCCGGAAGAGGCGCGAAAAGCAGATGCCTATCCGGGGTGGGTACGGGAATAAATTGCGGATAGCGGGATGCGGTTGTGGAATAAAATGCAAGGGCTGTAGACCGCCGGGATAGCCGGGAGTATAAAGCGAAGTTAAGAAGATAAGAAGTTGGGAAGTTGAGATTTAAAGACGCTCCTCTTCTCACCGTCCCAATTTCTTACGTTGGCTGCTTTTTTAAATTCCGTGTTCTCCGCGGTAAAAAAACTTTTCAGGCGTGGTCCACTTATGAAAAAGATCATCATCGCAGAGACCATCATGCGGGAGATCGGCGGGCACGACGCGATCTTCAGGCGCGGAGACATCACGACATACACGGCCCTGACATCCGAAGAAATACTGAATATTCACGGGGTCCGCAAAGCGCATCTTATCATTACCGACCTCGCTCTGCCGCTGATGGGCGGCGCCAAACTTTGCTCCGCGATACGCAGTGATGCCGGTCTCAAGAACGTATCCATCATCATGGCCTGTGACAATACCGAAACGTCCCTTGCCGCATGCCGGGAAGCCGGGGCCAATGACGTTATCGCGAGGCCGGTTGACCCTATCCAGCTTTTTTTGAAGATATCCGAACTGCTCGTCATCCCGCAGAGGAAGGACTTGCGGGTGCTTCTGCGCGTTTTGGTGAAAGGCCGGGAGGGCGATGCCGCATTTTTCGCCTCGACTCAGGATATCAGTATTTCCGGAATGCTGCTGGAGACCGACCGCGTGCTCAAAAAGGGCGACCACATAACATGCGCGCTGAATATCGGCCACAGCGAGATCACTCCCGCATGCCAGGTCACCCGGGTGAACAGGACCAAATCAGGGAGATTGCGGTACGGCGTGAAATTCTTGAATCTTGATACGAAATCCCTTATTGTCATCGAGCAGTTCGTCAAGATCAATGTGAGGCGTTAAGAGCGATAAAATTGATAATTTGATATTTTCAATTTCCAATTTTCAATTGAAACCGGAGGAGTCGTTTGGAAGAGCGGTATAATCCGAAGAACGTGGAGGCGCGCTGGCAGCGGCATTGGGTGGAGAACGGGACCTTCAAGGTCACCGAGGACCCCTCAAAGACGAAGTACTACTGCCTTGAGATGTTCCCTTATCCGTCCGGCAGGATCCACATGGGTCATGTGCGGAACTACGCCATCGGCGATGTCGTCTCGCGGTATAAGAGAATGCGGGGGTTCAATGTGCTCCACCCCATGGGCTGGGACGCCTTCGGCATGCCCGCGGAGAACGCGGCGATCAAGCACGGCATCCACCCGTCGAAATGGACGCTTGAGAACATCGCCCTCATGCGCGACAAGCAGCTCAACAGGCTCGGCCTCTCGTATGACTGGGACCGCGAGGTGACCACCTGCCGGGAAGAATATTACCGCTGGAACCAGTGGTTCTTCATCAAGATGTACGAACGCGGGCTCGCGTACAAGAAGCTTTCTTACGTCAACTGGTGCCCGTCGTGCCAGACCGTGCTCGCCAACGAACAGGTGGAGAGCGGCCTGTGCTGGCGGTGCAGTACGGTGGTAACGCATAAGGAGCTTGAGCAGTGGTTCTTCAAGATCACGGCTTACGCCGAAGAGTTGCTTTCTTCCTGCGACAAACTCACGGGATGGCCTGAACGCGTTCTCACCATGCAGCGCAACTGGATCGGGAAGTCCGTGGGCGTTGAGGTGGATTTTACGGTCGCGGATTCAGGCGGGAAGTTAACCATATTCACCACCCGGCAGGACACGCTGTTCGGCGTGACCTTCATGAGCATCGCCCCGGAGCACCCCATGCTCGATTCGCTTATCCGCGGCAAGAAGCAGGCCGAGGAGGTGCGTGCTTTTGTCCAGCGGGTGATGCGCGAAGACAAGGCCGCGCGCACCGACGAAAAGCAGGTGAAAGAAGGCGTTTTCACGGGCGCTTATGCCGTGAACCCGCTGAACAATGAAAAGGTGCCGATCTGGGTCGGGAACTTTGTGCTCATGGAGTACGGGACCGGCGCGATCATGTCCGTGCCCGCGCACGACCAGCGCGATTTCGAGTTCGCGAAGAGGTACGGTCTGTCGGTCCGTGTCGTGATCCAGAATCCTGCGAAGAACCTCGTGCCGGAGAAGATGGAGCAGGCATATGTCGAGGACGGCATCATGGCGAACTCAGGCCAATTCGACGGGCTCTCCAATTCAGCCGCCAAGGACACGATAGCCGACCATGTAGAAAAGAGCGGTCTTGGCAAACGCACGGTGAACTGGCGGCTCCGCGACTGGGGCATCTCGCGCCAGCGCTACTGGGGCACGCCGATCCCGATCATCTACTGCAAAAAATGCGGCGCCGTTCCGGTGCCGGAGAAGGACCTCCCCGTCCGGCTGCCGATGGACGTGGAGTTTACCGGCAAGGGGCTTTCCCCGCTCGCGGAATCAAAATCGTTCCGGGAGACGACGTGCCCCACGTGCGGCGGTCCGGCCCGGCGCGAGACGGACACCATGGACACCTTTGTGGACTCTTCGTGGTACTTTCTCCGCTACTGTTCGCCGAAGTTCGACAAGGCGCCGTTCGATAAAAAGGCGGCCTCATACTGGATGAGCGTGGACCAGTACATCGGCGGCATCGAGCACGCGGTTCTGCATCTCCTCTATGCGCGGTTCTTTACGAAAGTGATACGCGATCTCGGCCTGTTCGACGGTGACGAGCCGTTCATCAACCTCCTCACCCAGGGCATGGTGATCAAGGACGGCGCCAAGATGAGCAAGTCCAAGGGGAACGTGGTTGATCCCGATCACATCTTGACCAGGTACGGGGCGGACACGGCGCGCCTCTTCTCGCTTTTTGCCGCTCCGCCGGAGCGCGACCTCG
>DATDRO010000304.1:0-5879 GCA_035291685.1 Nitrospirota bacterium
GAAAAAAGGCAGATACTGGAAAACATAATAATGGAGAGGGTTATACTTGCCCAAAGCAAGAAACAGGGAGACGAACACGATGCTGAACCAGAGGGTCCTCTCTTTCTTGCCGTTCAAAAAATAGTAACACGATAGAATAAAAGGCAAAAACCCCGTATAGAGCGTTTTCAACCAATTCTGATTTATCCAGTATTTTCCGGGGTTGACGTTATACCCGTAAGGATCTGATATCAAAAAGGAGGTAAGGTCCCAGGGGGCTATGCTCCACGTCGATGCTTCCTCGTAGCTGATCCCGCCAGCCCGTATGCTGTGTCTGCCTAATTCAAGAAAAGGAAGTAATTGAACCGCGGACAAACCGAGAAAAATGATAACGACGATGCCGAGGCTCGATGCAGCCCGTAAAATTCCTTGCCCCCCGAGGTTGCGGGAAAAGACCGTCATAACACAGAGGACGATCAGACAACTGAAGACGGCTTCCGCCCCTCCGCCCATGAACGATACGGCGAGCAGCACACCCGATATGATCGCATTCTTAATGTCGTTGTTCCTTAGCGCCCTTCTGAAAAAAAGCACAATGAGGGGCGTCCATATCACGGAGACCAGCGTGGGGAGAAGACTGTGCACGGAGAGAAGATAGCCTCCCAGCATAAAGGAGAGGCCGCCGATAAAGGACGCCCATGCATTCGCTTCCATGTCGCGTAGAAGTGCATAGACAAATGCCCCGCCCAAAAATACGTGAAGGATAATACTCAGATTGAATGCTTTTCCAAAAGGCAGAACAAAGAAGACAAAATTCAGAGGATACAGGATGGCATGCTGAAGAGTGGCGAAAAACGGCTGGCCACAGAGATTAAAGGGATTCCAGAGAGGAAAATCCCCTTTTCGCATGCTCTCCACCCAGAACCATTTCGGGGGGATGGAGAAGGCCGAGAGATCTCTTTCTATGAAAAGATTATCGCCTCGTAATACATCATAGAAAAAAGCCAGCGCAATAAGAAAGAGGGCTAAGATCGGAAAAATCTTGGCCCTCTTCTGCCACGTTGATATAATGAAACGGTTATTCTTCGGGACGAGTTTTAGCCAGAGCAATTTTTAAGAAATCTCCTTAAACTACCAACTTGCATTAACACTGTCACCCATGAAAAACATGGTAGTGGGGGCGTAGCCGACCGTGGTCAGTGTAAAAGTATAAGTTCTGCTGCCGATTATTGCAGTTATCGAGTTAGTAGCAGGCGCCCCCAATTGTACACCTTGTACGCCGGTCGTGAGCTGTCCCATGGTTATACTCGCCGTTGTGCCGCCTACCAAATTCGATGAAAAGACCACCGCGTTCGCCGACCGCAGACTGCCCAGAACTCCCCGGGCAGATGCGTCTGATGCACTCGTCGACAGGTCGATATACCTCGGTATCGCCACCGCTGCCAATATCCCGATGATCACAATGATCATGACCAGCTCGATGAGTGTAAAACCTTTTTGTTTTCTTAACATTTTATTTTCCTCCTTGCATTAGGTTAAAATTCAATATTCAGGATTTAAAATTCAAAATAAATGGTTTCGAACTACCAGGTCTCGCATCCTTCTGTTGTCGACCTCACCTCCCCCCGAAAAATATCATATACAAACGGATTCCCGAATGCATCAATGATATTTCCCTTGCTGTCCGTTGCTATCAACATCAGGTACTTCTGATCGATTATCGAACCCGTGTACGGGTCGCTCCCGGTCCTCGCGGGAAGCATCACATTCTTCTCGATCAGTTGATTGAGGCTGTCCGGATTACGGTTGTTCAACATCTTGAACAATCGTATGCTCGTCCGTATGTTCGAAAGCGCCGCTTTGAGCGCCGATTCCTGTGCCTCATGGGCCATGCGCTCGTACTTCGGGATGACAACGCCGAAGAGCACCCCGATGATGCAGATGGTGATGACGGCGTCAATTATGGTGAGACCTTTTTGATCCCTGAGCCGGCTTCCCGCCACCTTGGCCTCCGCAGTGGTCGTACTAAACCTAGCAATTTCAATGCCATGATGAAACCAACTTATAACTCATTATATGTAGCTTGCAACACATAACTCAAACGTAAAACAACTGTAAAAACAAAAAGTTGATTATTTATTGAAAAATTGGTCTCTGCTCTTATTTGGCTCAAAACATAAAAAAGTCGAGGCAATCACTCCGAACGGGTAAATGTTTACCCGCTCATGTCCATAATGCGTCACAAGGCGGCCTGCGGCAAACTGATAGGGTATCTTGTCATTAATTCTTCCCCTCCCTGCGATGGGAGGGGATCAAGAGGCGGGTGATGCGTCCAACATTCCCGCGTTTCACCCTCACCTAACCTCTCCCATCAAGGGAGAGGAACCTATAACGTGGCCCTGTAGCCAAGCTACAGGGAATTGCATGTTAAAATATTCGCACGCTCATGCCTGCCTGTTCGAGCACGCAGACAGGTCAGTGCTTCGACGCGAACTCAGTGGAACGTTTTGCGGAGCAATGGCATAACAATGAAATTGCCAAGTCGCTCAGTTTCTCGTAATAACAGATAGGATAGCACAGGATATGACGGATCAGGAGGATTTTTTTGTCATTAAATAAGCGTGGATCGCCTGGGCGGCCTTCCTGCCCGCGCCCATGGCGGAAATGACCGTGGCGGCGCCGGTCACGATGTCCCCGCCGGCATAAACGCCTTCCATATTCGTTCGGCCGGTTTCCCCGTCCGCGATGATGTAGTGATGCTTGTTGACCGAAAGGTCCTTCGTGCTCTTCGGAACAAGGGGGTTGGCGCCGGTGCCGATAGCCATGATGACGATATTAACAGGGACCTGGAATTCCGAGCCCTTGACGGGCCTGGGAGACCTCCTGCCCGATGCGTCGGGCTCGCAGAGGTCCATGCGGACGCATTCAATGGCCTCTACCAGGCCTTTTTCTCCGATGATCCGCAGGGGGTTCGTGCAGAGCTCAAAGTGGATGCCTTCCTCCTCCGCGTGGTGGACCTCTTCCTTCCGCGCGGGCAATTCAGCGAGCGAGCGGCGATAGACGAGGACGACCTCGTTCGCGCCGAGACGGAGGGCCGTCCGCGCCGAATCCATGGCCACGTTGCCTCCCCCGACGACCGCGACGCGTTGTCCTCTCTTAATGGGGGTGTCGTATTCAGGGAACTGGTACGCCCGCATGAGATTCACCCGGGTCAGGAATTCATTCGCGGAGTACACGCCGTTCAGGTGCTCGCCTTCGATGCCCATGAACCGCGGCAGGCCCGCCCCGGTCGCGATGTAGCAGGCGTCGAATTCACGCATGAGCTCGTCGATGGTCATGAGCTTTCCCACGACGGCATTGGTCATGATGGTCACGCCCATGCGTTTTAACGTGTCTATCTCCCGCGCCACGATCTTTTTCGGGAGGCGGAATTCCGGGATGCCGTAGACGAGAACTCCGCCCGGTTCATGGAGCGCCTCATAGATGACGACGCTGTGCCCCTGTTTCGCCACATCGTAGGCGCAGGCCAGGCCCGAAGGTCCGCTGCCGACAACAGCGACTTTTTTGCCGGTGCGGGAAGCGACGGGCGGCGCGTCCGCCGGGCCGCTCTGCATCTCCCAGTCCGCGGCAAACCGCTCGAGGCGGCCGATACCAACGGGTTCGAACTTTTTCGTCAGGGTACAGAGCTTTTCACACTGGCTCTCCTGCGGGCAGACCCTGCCGCAGACCGCGGGTCAAAGGTTCGTCTCCTTGATCGTGTCGATGGCGCTTTTGATGTCCCCTTCCCGGATCGCCTTGATAAATCGCAGTATCGGAACGTTCACGGGACAGCCGGACACGCACAAGGGTTTCGCGCACTGGAGACACCGCTCCGCCTCCTGCCTTGCCAGCTCCGGCGTATAGCCGAGGGAAACCTCTTCGAAATTGGAGCGCCTGACACGAGGGTCCTGCTCGGGGACCGGTGTTTTCTTCGGTATGATCTTTTTAGGTTTTCGTGTGGTCATAAAAACATGCAAAGGGCATAGAGCATAGGGCAGTTTGCTCTCTGCTCCCTGCTCCCTTAGTTACTCACAGAGCGCACCGGAATGCCGTTGGCGCCACGATTCAAAGGATTCCTTCTGCTCAGGGGTGTATTTTTTCTGGCGGTGCATGAGGAGGTCCCAGTCCACAAGATGCCCATCGAACTCCGGCCCGTCGATACAGGCGAACAGGGTCTCGTTGCCCACGGTGACGCGGCAGCCGCCGCACATGCCCGTGCCGTCGATCATAATCGGGTTCAGGCTCACGAGCGTCTTGATGCCGAAGGGCCTTGTCGCCTCGGAAACGGCCTTCATCATGATCGCGGGACCCACGGTCATGACCAGGCCGACGCCGCCCTGTTCCAGCTCCTGCTGAAGCGCCTGGGTCACCAGGCCCTTCATCCCCTTGCTTCCGTCATCGGTGGTCACGATGACCCGGTCGCATACGCCTGCCATCTCTTTTTCATAGATCAGCAGGTCTTTGGACCGCGCGCCCATGATGGCAAAGACCTCGTTCCCAACGCCTTTAAAGGCCCGGGCGATCGGATAGAGGGGGGCTATGCCGAACCCGCCGCCGACAAGGATGACCTTTCCGTGCTTTTCGATATGCGTCGGGGTGCCCAGGGGCCCGCAGAGATCAAGGACATCGGCCCCCGCTTTCATGACCGACATCTCGGCCGTGGTCTTTCCCACGGCCATGACGATCAGGCTGATGGTGCCGTCCCGGGGATCGATGTCCGCCAGGGAAAGGGGGATCCGCTCGCCCCTATCGTGGAGCCTGACGATGACGAACTGCCCTGGCTGCGCCTTTTTCGATATGAGGGGCGCCGCGAGCTTAAAGTAAAAGACATCGGGCTCTCTCAGCAACTTCTTTTCCAGAATCTTCGCCATAGGTCGATAGTTAATAATTGATGAGGAAAGGGTGTCCTCCCTCACCGGTATCTGCCCAATCCTTGTTCGTCTCGATAGTATCACGCTGTTCGGTACATGGTCGAGCAAAACCCAAAACCGTGGTATATTATCACTTTTTATTTTTTCTTGCCAGCACTTTATATCCATTCCCGGAGGCGGAAATGCAGGTTGTTTGCGAAAGCACAAAGCCCTTTACTCCGTTATGATGAGGTGGTACAATGTTGTTTCGCCTGATTTTTCTATGGACAAGATAATCATAAAAGGCTGCCGCCAGCATAACCTCAAAAACATCGACCTTGAGATACCCCGTGACAAGCTCGTAGTGATCACCGGCCTCTCGGGCTCGGGCAAGTCATCGCTCGCCTTTGATACGATCTACGCCGAAGGACAGCGGCGGTATGTCGAGAGCCTTTCGGCCTATGCCCGCCAGTTCCTGGGCCAGATGGACAAGCCTGACGTGGATTCCATCGACGGCCTCTCCCCTGCCATCGCCATCGAGCAGAAAACGACGAGCAAGAACCCGCGCTCCACGGTCGGCACCGTGACCGAGGTCTACGACTATCTGCGCCTGCTCTTCGCGCGCATCGGCAGGCCCTCCTGCTATATATGCGGCAGGGAAATATCCGCCCAGACCGTACAGCAGATCACGGATGCCGTCATGGCCCTGCCGAGGGACACGCGGATACAAATCCTGGCGCCGATCGTCCGCGGCCGCAAAGGGGAGTATAAGAAAGAACTCATGGCCGCGGCAGCGGCCGGGTATGTGCGCGCCAGGGTGGACGGCGCGATCAAGGAACTTGCCGAGTCGATCGCGATGGACAAAAAAAAGAAGCACGACATCGAGATCGTGATCGACCGGCTCGTGGTAAAGCCCGGTGTGGAGCGCAGGCTCGCCGAGTCCATTGAGACCGCGCTCCGCCAGGCCGACGGCATCGTGCTCGTAAACCTCGTTGACCAGAAACGGGACCA
>DATDRO010000305.1:0-9088 GCA_035291685.1 Nitrospirota bacterium
AATTCCAGGATGTCGGCCTCGGTGACGCCGTATTTATTCTTGATCCTGGGGCGGCTCAGTACATCGGAGATCTCGGAGATAATGGGCTCGGAAAGGACTGCGAGGAAATCGCCCTGGCGAAAGGATTTAAGGATCTCTGCGGGGAAGCCTGCGGGGTTCAGGATGGCGGAAACCCAGATATTGGTGTCGAGAACGGCCCTAATAGCCACGCTTCTCTTCCCGGACTTCCTGCACCGCATGAGCGATGTCCGATTCTATTTCTTCAGAAGTGTATTGCGAAGAGCGGGCGTGGACTTTTCGGAGGACGGTGTCGAACCGCTTCTGCCATTCGTCGTGGGAGAGGATCTTCAGCTCGACCTGTTCATGCTCTTTGAGGTCTATTTTCTGAAGCGGCTTGAGAACGCCGTTTTCAAAAATAGCATTGACTACTTTGGCCATATGGACCTCCTTTCTGATGATTACGATTGATACTATTTTAAGTCATCCATCATTAGAGTCAAGCGATAATTAGGGAAAAACAGGCAATTTTAATGATTTCTTCCGCTCTCTTCCAAAAACGCCGGAGCTATTGCAACGTCAGGAGGACGTAGGAACGTTGTTGCACCCGTTGCTTTGAGGGGGAGGTCGAAGGTCGGACCTCAGAATTAATATAGGCGACGAGAATTGGTGTCTATCGCGAGCCCTTGATGAGAGACGATTAGCAGACGTGGCGACCCCGATTAGAGACAAACAATCTCTAACGGGGTAAACTCTGCGACGAGGAGCAGTGAATAGGAGACAGAAGTCAGGAGTCAGAAGACAGACTAAGGATGAAAAAACTCAAAGGGACGCCTGCATTTTGAAATCAATTCAACTCAGGCCTCTCGAGGATGCGGCTGGACATCCGGCTGCGGGTCTCGTTGCAACAATAACAGCAACGTTCCCGGCTACTTCCACCCATAGAATATGCTTGAAAAATTCCAAATATATGCTAAAATATAGCATATAAATATTGGAGGATATTATGTCAAGAACAACCATAACATTGCCGGGCGATCTCCTTGACGAACTTATGTCCGAGATCAAGGCGAAGAGCAAAACCGAAGCGGTTATTACCGCCATCCGCGACGAGATAAGATTGAAGAAGCAGGAACGGATCAAAACCGCGGCAGGGGACATGGAATTTACGATGTCCGCCGACCGGCTCAGGCACGGAGACAAACGCCTTGGATAAGATACTGATAGATACATCTGCATGGATCCAGTTCTTTCGGAAGAAAGAACCCTGGTACAGCGCCATTTCCATGCTGATGGACGACAAGCGTATCTGTTGTTCGGGGATCATTCTTGCCGAACTCATTCAGGGCGCGAAGTCGGAAAAAGAACTGGAGGTTCTCAGGGATTTTCGGCATGTCTTTGAATTTCTCGACGAGTCAACGGACCTGTGGCAGGCTGCCGGGGAGCTGTCCAACACGCTTCAGAGGAAAGGCAAGTCAGTTGGACTTTCTGATTGCTACCTTGCCGCTTCTGCAAAGGCGCACAAGGTGAAGATATTGACCCTCGACAAGCATTTCGATGTCATTAAGGGCGCGGCTGGTATTGGTCTTTACGAGGTCAGATAAAGGAATCTATCAGGTCTTGATTCCTGATATTCAGCTCACTTCCTCCATTCACGCCGGGAACACCCAGAATCCAATAGGGCCAGGTCTATATTGTTAGACTTTTAGATTGTATTAAATCGCAAGCGTCTATACTAAGGACGCTGAGAAGTTATACATAACGGGAAAGAGCAAGCGGTGTCCCTCAGCGATCATCAAGACAGCAATACGAAAGCTTGATTATTTGGGCATCCGAGGTTGAAGTCGTGGATCATCACTGATGAAATCACAGAAGACGATCGACGGGATCAAACCGCTTCAGGGAAAACGCGCGGCATAACCCGAAGGTCGTCGGTTCAAATCCGGCCCCCGCTACCAAACTTATTAAGGGGTTACAGCTCAGCTGTAGCCCCTATTTCTTTGACGGTGATAATTTTTATCGTAACTACTCAGGTCAGCGGCTGGCCTGTGCGTGCCGTGCCTGCGACGCAGCGCGGCAGGCAGGTACGCGCGCAGACAGGCGCTTGGCATGCTTGTGGGGATAATGCAATGGCGAGCAAAATTAACCTTGACTTTGCGAATTCTCGTATATAAAATAAAGCATGCCTATAAAAAGAAAACTGTTGAAAGAGCTCCAGGCTCATCTTCCCAAGAAAGAGATGACCCTTCTTGTCGGTCCCCGTCAGGCGGGCAAGACGACCTTAATGCTGCATCTCCAGGATGGCCTGCAAATAAAAGGCGACAGAACCCTTTTTCTAAGCCTTGATTACGAGCGGGACCAGCCCCATTTCGCGGACCAGGAGGCGCTTTTGAGCAGGCTGCGCCTGGAGTTCGGCAACAAGAAGGGGTATGTCTTCATTGACGAGATACAGAGAAAAGAAAACGCCGGTATTTTTCTCAAAGGTCTCTACGACATGAGGACGCCGTACAAGTTCATCATCTCCGGATCGGGCAGCGTTGAATTAAAAGAAAAAGTGCATGAATCTCTTGCAGGCAGAAAGCGGATGTTTGAACTTTCCACGGTTACGCTTGCGGAGTTCATCAATTACCGGACCTCATACAAATATCAGGACAGGCTCGCCGAATATTTCAGGATAAACAAGTCCGAGGGGCAGGGTCTCCTGCTGGAATATCTCAACTTCGGAGGGTATCCGAGGGTGGTGCTTGAGGACACCACGAAGGAGAAGTCGGCTATCATCGACGAGATTTACCGGAGCTACATAGAAAAGGACATTGCCTATCTCCTGAGGGTGGAGCGGATCGATGCATTCGGAAATCTGATACGAATGCTCGCCGACCGGATCGGCGCAATGATCAACCTCAACGAGCTTTCTTCCACGGTGGGAATCTCCGTGCAGACCGTGAAAAACTATCTGTCCTACGCGGAAAAAACATTCATTATCAGAAGGGTCACGCCCTGGTTCAAAAACCTGAGAAGCGAGATCAGCAAATCGCCGGTGATGTATTTCAACGACCTTGGTCTCAGGAACTTCGCGCTCCGCCGTTTCGGCGGATACACGGCGCTTCATGAGACGGGCTTCCTTTTTCAAAATCTGATCCATCAACTGCTCGTTGAGAGGGCGCAGGGGGAGGGCGGCACGGTCCACTTCTGGAGGACAAAAGACAAGGCCGAGGTGGATTTCATCATCAACAGCAGCGAGGGCGTCATCCCCGTCGAGGTGAAATGCAGAGAGATGAGAGGCGGGGAGATCGGCCGCTCGCTCCGGGGCTTCGTCACGAAATATAAATCGAAAGAGGCGTGGGTCGTGTCTCTTGGAGCGCATAAAGACGAGAAGCTGGAAAAAACACGAGTGCGGTTTATTCCATTTTATGAGCTGATGTGAGTTTTTAACCGTGAACAGGGCCTCGCACAAGCATGCGTGGAAAATCATTATCAGACCATGAAACCAAAACAGCACAGCGCAGCAAAGCGGAGCGTGAGTGCTGCGGGTGGGTAAAACGAACGATCAAGGCATACATTACCATGGCATGCCTGCGGGGACCTGTGAACGACGGTGCAGAAAAAGAAAATGGATCGTGAACTCCCAGGATACGTCCAGGTTTGATTTTGTGGCAAATCTTGACTTATTACGAGTTCATCTATATTTATCTCACCTTATCTCAGTATTACCCTCACATCCAGCGCAACAGCGCCCGCCGGGTAGACCCGCACGGGATTCAGATCTATCTCCTGGATCTCCGTGAAACCGGTCATAAGCTGCGAGACGGCCTTGATGATCGAGATCGCCGATTTTTCATCGAGCGGCGCGCTGCCTCGAAAGCCTTTGAGAAACTTGCCTGCCTTTGTCCCGGCCATCATGTCGAGCGTTTCCCGGTCCGTCATGGGCAGGATCCCGAACGCGGTGTCTTTGAGCGCCTCCACCCATATCCCTCCCAGGCCGAAGGCTACGGCGGGACCGAACTGAACGTCACGCAGTCCGCCGATCAACAGTTCCAGCCCCGGCGCCATCATCTCCTCCAGTAAAAAATACCGTATCATTGCGCCGGGGACCCTTTCGGACACCCGCTTCTTCATGCTGTCGGCGGCTTCGACAAGCTCTTCATAATTTGCAATGTCCAGGGCCACTGCGCCGGCATCGGTCTTGTGCAGGACCTCGGGAGAGACGGCCTTGAGCGCCAGGGGAAACCCGAGTCTCTTCGCTGCCATGAACAGGGCTTGTTTGTCATGAGCATCAACGAGTTCGTATCGCGGTACGGCAATGCCGACGGCGCGGGCAAGCTCTTTGGCCTCGTGCTCCAGGAGGGCCTTACGGCCTTCTCCGATCGCAGTTTGTATGATCTCCGTGGGGGTTTTCATCTTCCTCTGCACGATGTTTTTCTGAGCACGGCAAGCGCCCTGACTGCCCGTTCGGGCGATGGGTAGACCGGGATGCCGAGCTTTAACAATGCCGACATGGCCTCCCGGGTATATCCCAGGCCCTGAAGCATGCAGCAGGCGACCGGTTTTCCCGCCTCATGGCAGGCGCGGGCCACTATCTCGGCCACCCCTTCGGTCACCGTCGTGGTTCCCATGAGCAGGATGACCACAGCGGCGTCATAGTGCGGCAGGGCTTCTTTGATCGCCGTGTAATAGTCTTCGTCTTTGCCGCTGCCGGTGAGGTCGATGGGATTGTTCGTCACAAAAAACGGGGGGAAGTCCTGCCTGAGCCTGTTCCTGACCGCCTCGGGTGTGCGGGGCATGACAAAGCCCTCCTGCTCGGCCTGATCGGCCGCTGCCACGGCCATGCCCCCGCCGTTCGTCACGATGAGAAGACTGTTTCCCGTGCAGGGGTAGTCCATGAGGGCCACCGCCTTTGCGGCGTCTATCATGTGATCGAACCCGTACGCCTCGACCGCACCGGCCTGTCTCGTGGCGGCCTGATACAATCCGTATCTCCCGGCGAGCGTTGCCGTGTGCGATGATACGGCAACGGCTCCCAGGGTGTGCTTGCCCGCTTTCCAGATGACGAGCGGTTTTTTTGACGCGAACCGCTTTGCCGCCTGGAGAAACTTTGTTCCATCGGCCACGGACTCCAGGTACACGGCGACAGCGGCGGTCTTCGGATCGTCCGCGAAATAATCAAGAGCCTCCGCATCATCCACATCGAGCCGGTTGCCGTAGTTTATCGCCTTGGCGATCCCGATGCCGTCCCGTGCCAGCGCCTCCATGAGGATCACGGTGATCGCTCCGCTCTGGGATATGATCGAGAGCCTGCCGGCGCCCGGTCTCGATACCCGTTCCCGCGAGACGAAGAAGCTGTCGAGGCCGTTGTCGGAATTGAAAACTCCGAGGGCGTTCGGTCCGATCACCCGGATGCCGTATTGTCGCGCGGTCTCGCGTATCCGCTGCTGCAGGCGCAGGCCTTCTTCTCCCGCCTCCGCGAATCCCGCGCTGATCAGGATCAGCCTGCGGATGCCCTTGTCCCTCAACGCGTCCATCTCGCGTTCCACGTGCGGCGCCGGCAGGGCCATGATGGCGAGGTCGATCTTGTCGGGGATTTCTTTTACCGAGGCGTAACAGCGCCGGCCGAGGAGATTCGAGTGTTTTGGATTCACGGGAAAGAACGTTCCTTGAAAATGAGCGAGGTTTTCGAGGATGGCCCTGCCGGGTTTGGTCGGTTTGTCAGTCGCCCCGATCAGAGCGACGGTCCTGGGATAGAAGAAGTCGTGAAGGTCATTGGTCGGCATAGGACGGATCTTTCTCTAAAATAAATCTGATTCTATCAGCCCCCGGTTCAATAGTCAACAGGGCAATAGCCGCCCGAAACAGACGGATCGACTATTTCGGGGCTTGACTAACAAACGTTTTTTCTGTAGCATCACAGCAATTGCATGGTAATGCGCTTTTGTGAGAGGGTTGTTTTTCATTTTCTTGCGGCGGAGTGATATTTTTTCACCCTCCCTTGTGTTCCCTCCCCTCTCAAGGGAGGGGAGATCTTTAGATGAGAGTGACCGGAGGCACAGGCAGAGGGCGAAGATTGAAAGTGCCCGCGGGGTCAGGTGTCAGACCGACTTCGGACAAGGTGAAGCAGGCCCTGTTCAATATCCTCGGACAGAAGGCGGCGGGAGCGGTCTTTCTCGATCTCTACGCAGGCGCCGGCGGCATCGGGATCGAGGCGCTCAGCCGTGGCGCGGAACGGGTCGTGTTCGTCGATGCTTCGCGGGAATCCATCAGGACCATTAAGCAGAATATTGAACAAACGGGTTTTGGGGACAGGGCCTCGGTGATCCAGTCGGATGTTGAGACGTTTCTGAAGAGGACGTCCGGGCCGTACGATATCGTGTTTCTCGACCCGCCCTATGCAGTGGAACCGGCGCCCCTGCTTCAGCGCCTCGCTTCGTCAGGCATACTGAAGCCCGACACCGTGGTGATCGCCGAGCACTTCAAGAAGCAGCCGTCTCCCGAAAGGGCAGGGACGCTCTCGCTCCATCGTGAAACGAAGTACGGAGATACGGTGCTGGCATTCTATGTATTGCAGGAGTCAGGAGTCGGGAGTCAGGAGTCAGAATAATTGCCCAGAATCGATATTGTTCTTTCTCCTGAATTCTGACGCCTGTTTTCTGACTACTTTAATTAAGGAGATCCAATGAAACACATCGCTGTCTATCCCGGCACATTCGACCCTGTAACGAACGGCCATATCGACCTTGTTCAGCGAAGCCTCACGATATTCGACGAGGTCATCGTGGCGGTGGCCGCGAACCCGAAGAAACGGCCGCTGTTTTCACTCGAAGAGCGTATTGCCATGTTCAAGGAGGTAACGGCGAAACATAAGAACGTGGTGATCGAAGGGTTCGACGGGCTGCTCGTTGACTACGTCAGGAGGAAGGCGGCGGTCGGCATTGTACGGGGACTCAGGGCGGTGTCGGATTTTGAATATGAATTGCAGATGGCCCTCATGAACCGGAGACTGGACAGCAGTATCGAGACGGTGTACCTGATGCCGAGCGAGGAGTATTCGTTCATCACCTCCACCATCGTGAAAGAGGCCGCCAGCTACGGCGGTGACGTCTCCACGCTTGTGCCGAAGGTGGTGGTGGAGAAGTTGAAAAAGCAGTACGGGAAATAGTCAGCTCTTTATTCGCTGTCTGAGCGCTTCATAAAGGATCACCGCCGAAGCGGTCGCCACATTCAGTGAATCGATCGTTTCCGCCATGGGAATGCGGACGCGGTGGTCGACCTTGTCCAGGATCTCCTCCGGCAGTCCCGCGCCTTCCTGTCCCGCCAGCACAGCAGTCGGCTTTCTGAGATCAAGGTCGAAGTGAGTTTTATCACCTCCGAGCACCATTGCCGCTGTTTGGAATCCCTCCTGCCTGCACTTCGTTATGAACGCGCTGATATCAGTGATCCTTACGACGGGAACGCGCAGTATGCTTCCCATCGAGGCCCTGACGGTCTTTGTATTGTACGGGTCCACGGTGTTCGGCGTGATGGCCACGCCGGCCGCGCCTACGGCCTCGGCCGTTCTGATGATCGTTCCCAGGTTGCCCGGGTCCTGGAGCCGGTGGCAGATGACGATGAGCTTTGAGCCATGAGCCAGGAGCTCGTTCTCAGAGTGCTCCTTCATCTGTATGACGGCCATGACAGGCTGCGGTGTTTTGGTCTCGGCCACTGTGTCCATGATCTTTTCCGATATCCAGAGGATGTCCACGGACCGGGTTTCGGCCAGCTTCAGGATGCTCTTGCCGTGATGCCGGACAAGGGAAGGGGCGGCAACGGCCATTTTGACACCCGTCCCGCTGCGGAGCGCCTCCTCGACCATCTTGATGCCTTCGATCAGGAATGCCTGCTCCTTTTTTCTCTGCTTCGGGTCAGACAGAGACCGAAGGTATTTTACGGCGCTGTTCTCTTTGCTCGTGACCGGTGCGTGAGGAGTGGATTGCCGCATGGAGACGAGTATAACATAGAAAGAGATCAGGATGGAACAGAAAACCTAATTGAGGTTTTCGAGAAATCCACCCTTTTGTCCTTCGCAGCGAAGGGTCGCTCATCATCATAAATTTATAAGATTCTTCACGGAGTTTACCGTGAGATGGGAAAGCGAGATTCTTCGCTCCGCCCGGAATGACCCGCGAGGGGTTCAGAATGGCATTTATCTTCTTTATTGATATTTCTCGACAGTCCCACATTATACTTGACAAAATTGGTCAAGTTTGTTATTGTTATCCTGAAGATTTTAGAGGACTGAAACTGTCTTAATTACGGCGCGGGGCAGCGTTCCCGGCAGGAAGAACACATGAAGCTGTCCACAAAAGGCAAATACGGCGTCCGGGCGGTCTTTGAGATCGCCCGGCATTACGGCAAAGGGCCAATCTCGATAAAAGAGATCGTCGAACGGCAGGGGATCTCAATTTCCTATCTGGAGCAGATCCTTTACCGCCTCGGCAAGGCGGGTCTGATCGAGAGCGTACGGGGCCCGGCAGGCGGATACCTGCTCGCCAGGAAACCGTCGGACCTGACGATCGGCGATATCATACGGACGCTCGAAGGGCCGATAGCTTTGTCCCACTGCCTGGAACCGGGGGAGGCAGGTGAATGTTACCAGACCGAGGACTGCGTGGCCCGGATGGTCTGGACAAAGGTGGGCGCCAAGATCGAGGAGGCGCTCGACAGCATTACCTTTAGCGACCTCCTGCACCAGGACCACCGGAAGGAATCGGAAGTATTAAAATTAAAGAAGAAGGTCGCTTCAGCGGGAAAGGGGGTATGTTAGCCGTGAGAAACGTATATCTGGATCACGCCGCCACAACGCCGGCCCACCCGAAGGTGGTCGAGGCCATGCTGCCGTATTTTACGGACAAGTTCGGCAATCCCTCCAATCTTCACGACAGGGGAAGGGAAGCAAAGAATGCCATAGAGGAAGCACGGGCAAAGACCGCGGCGCTCATCGGGGCCAGACCGGAAGAGATATTTTTTACGTCGAGCGGCGCGGAGTCGAATAATTTTGCGCTGAAGGGGCTTGCGCAGGCGAACAGCCAGAAGGGCAGGAACATCATCGTATCGCAGATAG
>DATDRO010000306.1:0-3138 GCA_035291685.1 Nitrospirota bacterium
GGGCCTGCCGTAGATCAGAAGCTCTTCGACCAGCTGGTTGAGCCTCTGGGTCTCCGAAAGGAGGGCCCGCGCCAGTTCCTGATGGTCCGCGTTTTTGAGCTCCCGCTCGAAGATCTGGGCGATCGCACTGATCCCGAAAAGCGGATTTTTGATCTCATGTGCAACGCCTGCCACCACTTTCCCCACGGCCGCAAACCCTTCTTTACTGATAAGCTCGGCCTGGAGCGCTTTGATCTCGGTGAGGTCCCGATAATCCACGATCACGCCTTCATGCCCGCCGCTCGCGCCGTAATAGTACGTGCTCGAAAATCCGATCGGGATATTTGTGCCGTCAGGCGCACGGAGCTCGATCTCCCGGTACGATCCGCTGTCCGCCTCCATGAATGCCGCCGTCCCCGGAATACTCTCCGCCAGGCTCCGCCCGATCATGTTCTCCCGCTTGCAGCGCAGAATCTGGGCGCCCTGAAGGTTGACAAGCGTTACCCTGCCGTCCATGCCGAGAAGCAGGACCCCGCCCGGCATGTTCGCAAGTATGCCTTGCATGAGCCGTATGCTCCCATCCGGATCTCGATCGTGCTCCGCAAGCCTCTGCGCCTGCTCTTCCGCCCGCCCCGTGCCTTCGGAGGGTTTCTTTGTCCTTTCCGGGAGCAGGTCCCCGAATTCTTCATCGGAAGTTTTCCTGCCGTGGTGCAAAGTTATTGACAGCCCCGGGGCTATCCTTTTCCGGACGAGATAGACAATACCTCCCGCAAGAAGGATAAGAATTGACAGGAGGGCGGGCTGGTGGGACGGCCGGCGAACAAAGAGCGCGAACAGGGTCAGAAAAACTATGACCATGACCCCGATGACCGGTCCGAGGAGTTTGGCATGGATCTTCACGCGAAGCATACGTTCTTTATTATAGCAGTACCGCGAACGGGGTCAATGGGAAAAGCGGCGATGGGGCGCGCAACAATGAGGTTTATCGGAGGGAAAAATAATGCCGGGGTCCCGAATTGCAGGGACCCCGGCCAAGCAGATCACGGAACTTTATATATCATAATACAGGAAGAACTCGTACGGATGCGGCCGCAGCCTGAGCGCGTCCACCTCTTTGCTCCTCTTATAGCTGATCCAGATCTCGATCGCGTCCTTCGTGAACACGTCGCCTTTCAAAAGCCAGTCGTGGTCCGCCTCGAGGTTGTCGAGCGCCTCCTCCAGAGATGACGGCATGGTGGGTACGGTCGCCAGTTCCTCGGGCTCGAGGTCATAGATGTCCTTGTCGAGGGGTTGGCCCGGATCGATCTTGTTCTCGATGCCGTCAAGACCCGCCATAAGCATCGCGGCAAAAGCGAGATACGGGTTGCAGGACGGGTCCGGGAACCTGACCTCGGCCCGCTTTGCCTTGGGGTTCGCGCTGTACATGGGGATGCGGATGGAGGCCGAGCGGTTCCTGCTTGAATAGGCCAGATTGACCGGCGCCTCGAAGCCCGGTGTCAGACGTTTATAGGAATTCGTCGTCGGGTTGGTGAATGCCGCGAGCACCTTGGCATGCTTCAGGATGCCGCCGATGTAGTGGAGCGCCATCTGGGACAGGCCCGCGTATCCGTCGCCGTGAAACAGGGGCTTGCCGGCCTTCCAGATGGACTGGTGCGTGTGCATGCCTGATCCGTTGTCTCCGAAGAGCGGCTTGGGCATGAAGGTCACGGTCTTATTGTGGCGCTTTGCCACGTTCTTGATGATGTACTTGAAGTACATGAGCTGGTCCGCACACTTGACGAGCGGGCTGAACCGGATGTCGATCTCAGCCTGGCCCGCGGTCGCCACCTCATGGTGCTGCCGCTCCACGTAGATGCCGAGCTTCTGCATCTCCTCCACCATCTCGGTGCGGATGTCTTCCTGGCTGTCGACCGGCGGCACCGGGAAGTAGCCTTCCTTGTGCCGGGGCTTGTAGCCGAGGTTCGGCTTCTCATCCTTGCCGCTGTTCCAGATGCCTTCCACGCTGTCGAGGAAATAGTACCCGGAATGGGCGTTCTGATCGAAGCGGATGTCGTCGAAGATAAAGAACTCCGCCTCGGGGCCGAAATACGCAGTGTCGCCGATGCCCGAAGACTTGAGGTATGCCTCGGACTTCTGTGCGATATAGCGCGGGTCGCGGGAGTATCGCTCCTTGGTGATGGGGTCCACGATGTTACAGATGAGGGAGAGCGTGGGGTATTTGGTGAAGGGGTCCATCACCGCCGTTTCCGGATCGGGTACCACAAGCATGTCGCTCGTGTGGATGGACTGCCAGCCGCGGATGCTCGAGCCGTCGAAGCCGAGCCCCTCTTCAAATACTCCTTCGGTCAGTTCATCGACGGGGACGGAAAAGTGCTGCCACAGCCCCGGGTAGTCCATGAATTTCATGTCTACCATCATTGCTTTGTTCTCTTTTGCCAGCTTGAGTACTTCTTTGGGTCCCATACGTTCCTCCTCTGATTTAAAAATAATTCAGTAGTCAGGAGCCAGGAGTCAGAAGGCTTTCGTGGGCCCTTCTGGCTTCTGTCTTCTGACTTCTGTATTCTGTCCTTATATCGCCGCTTCTCCGCGTTCCCCGGTGCGAATGCGGATGACTTCTTCCACCGGCGTAACGAATATTTTCCCGTCCCCGATGCGGCCGGTCTTGGCTGTCGTCTCTATCGTCTCGATGATCTTGGTCACAAGATTATCGGCTACAATAATTTCTATTTTGACCTTCGGGAGGAAATCAACCACGTACTCAGCCCCCCGGTAAAGCTCGGTATGGCCCTTTTGCCTGCCGAAACCTTTGACCTCGGTCACGGTAATGCCCTGAATACCGATGGCATTTAGAGCGTCCTTCACTTCATCAAGCTTAAAAGGCTTGATGACCGCTTCAATCTTCTTCATGCGAAGACCTCCAGTTGCAAGTAATTTGCAGATTTGGTGCCAGAACAGAACCTACGGAATTTCAGGGAGTTAACGGCAGAGAATTACGGTAGGCGTGCCTTTTCTTTAATCAGAGGCCTAAAATTTAGGCATGTCAGCTTTTCATCTTTTCATTTTTCCTGATCTTCTCTTCGCGCTCTATTCTCTCGCCCTCTTCAAAGAACTTGGCGGAGATCTCTTTCTCGATATCTTCCTTAAGCTGGTCAAGGGAAA
>DATDRO010000307.1:0-11872 GCA_035291685.1 Nitrospirota bacterium
GGTCCGCTGGATATGCCCGATCTCATGGGCAATGGCCGCCTGCAGATGCTCGGTATTAAAAGACTTGATCAGACCCGTTGAGATATAGATCCTCGGGTTCAGGCCGGTATCGGAAAAAAGCGCGAGGTCGTCGTCGTTCAGGATCTCGACCAGCTCCTCATTGAACGGCAGGCCTTCCAGGGCCTTTGATACTTTCCGCGCCACGGCCTCATCAACCGCCTCATCAACTGGCTCATCGGCCGAACGAACCTGCTCCCGCATGTGGAAGAATATGGGCAGGAGTTCCTGAATGACGAAGATGACGGCGCTGAGCGTCAGTATGACAATAAACACCGTGAACAGCGGGATGCCGCGCCACAGCTCAAGGGAGAACCATTTGCTGCTGTCCAGAAGGCCTTCAAGCCTGAAATAAGCGTCACCCCTGCGCGGGAAGATAAACTGGTACAGGGGAAACGATAGAAGCGGCAAAAAGATGACCATGAAGCGAAACCGCTGCTTCACGTGCGGTGCCCTTATGTCCCAGGCAATAAATGCACAGTCGACAAACACGGAAGCAATTGCCGAGTGGAGCACGGTTTGAACGACATACATTCCCCAGTACGAGGAAATGATCGTATTCATGTCCCAAAGGGTCTTCATAGACTTGCATTTTGACGGTACAATAAATTTACGAAAAAGGCAAGGAATTTAGCAACTACTCAGATACTCAGGTCTGCCATGAGCGAATGGCGCAGTACGCGTGCAGTGTCTACGTGAACTAACGCCACATCAACAAGAACAGCGCATGCGAATCACGCTGAAAGCGTGATGCAGGGTATAAGCTATCATCTCTATTGTAGTACAAAGCATTATAGCACGCTATGCGCCGAAGCGAATGGCTGATCTGAGTAGTTACAAAATTCATTCATTACGATCATTTACCTCTTCGATAGCAGATCCAGCGCTTTCCGGTGTGCGATCCCGTTCTTGCAGGCAAGGAGGGGGACCGTTCTTTCCAGCCCCGCGGCAACAGCGTTGATGGCATTGCCTTCAAGGTCGGTCATGATGCCGCCTGCTTCAAGGAGGATCAGCATCCCTGCCGCGTAGTCAAAAGCGCGCGAAGAAGTTGCGGTCACGAACAGGCTGAGCGCTCCCGAAGCAAGGTATGAGAGGTCGAGCGCCGTTGATCCGAAACAGCGTGTACGGTTGGCCGCCTGGAGCAAGGGGAGGATGCGCGGGATATCGGTCTTCGGCGAAGACGCCTCGAAGGCGACGCTGGATATATCTTCGGTCGATGACGCATGGATCCTTTTGCCGTTTTTATAAGCGCCTTCGCCTTTCACGGCCCAGAACTCATCGGCCACGGCAAGATTGTAAACATATCCAACGCGCAGGTCGGAAAGCCTGTCTCCGTCCAGGAGCGCGATGGACGTGGAAAAGAACGGTATTCCGCTCTTCGCGTTATTGCTCCCATCTATGGGATCCACGAGGACGCGCTTCCTGCCGCTTCCGAATTGTTTGATCCCTGTCTCCTCGGAGATGAGCGTGAATGACTCCCCGCTCGTATGGACCCGTTCGAGGGCGGAGATGATGATGTCCTCGGCCCACTTGTCGATGGGAAACGTCTTATCCCCGCCGGCCCCACGGCCGAGAGGGATCAACCCGCCTTCCATAGTGATGATGGACGGCAGTTCCTTTCGCATTTGTTTGCCGATGTCCTGGAAGACCGAAAGCCATTGCTGGTTGTTCATAAGCACTCCCTGGGTCATTGCATGTATTCTTCTTCTCCAGGACACCCCATGCCGGGGCGGCATCCTGAATGAAAACGGTAGAAGGCGTCCGTCCAGTTGTACTGTTTCTCTCTCCAGTAGAACAGCTCCCACTCGACCCTTGCAATGCCCTTCTCCGAATACCGGTCGAGAATAAGAATTCGCGCCGTTCTTATGGCGAGATCAGAGGGCATACCGCCGCCTTTCAGGTTCCCCATGGCCTCCATGGTCCTCGCGAACGGCACAAGGGAAATTTTCTTTTCCATCGCATCATGGGAGAGTTTTACGATTTCCTCCCCGGAAAAACCGAGCTCGAGCACAACGGCGACGGCGTTAACCGCACGGAACCGGTCTGTGGCAACATCGCTGGTCACGCCGGCCGCGATCGCCTCATCAACGAGAGCGGCTGCAGCCTCCGAGTATTTCTTCGTCTGACCGCCGATCGCCTGTTTGGTGCCTGGCGCCCCGGCCATGGAGGCAGCAGCCTGTTCGTCCAGAACCGGCCTGGAATGCCCCGCATTGCAGCCGGAGAAGGATACGAACAGCATGAAGAGGCATATGATCGAATGCCATGTTCTCATCGATAGCCACCAGTGATTTCACGCATAGATGTCCACGCATAAGCGTCCATTATCTTTTGTTCTCCTCCGCGACCGCTGCGTCCTCTGCGGTGAAAAGCTGTCCCCGTTCCACCGGTTTTCTCTTATAAAATTCGGATATCTCCTCTGCCGCCTTTTTATTCATTCCGGACACGGAGACAAGTTCTTCAACGGTCGCCCGCCGGATTTTATCGACGCTTCCGAAATGACGGAGCAGGGCCTTCTTCCTCTTCTCGCCGATGCCGGGGATGTCATCCAGCTCGGAATGTACAGCGCGCTTCTCGCGCAATTTTCTATGATACGTTATCGCGAACCGGTGCGCCTCGTCGCGAACGCGCGCGACAAGGTGCGTGGTCGCGCTCGTGGGTTCAAGAATGACCGGCTCCTCAACGCCGGGCAGGAACACCCGTTCGAATTCTCTCTCCGTTCCTTCTTCCCCGCTCCGCGCCTTGGCAAGGCCGAGAACATCCGGTTCTCTCCTCATTCCCTCCCCTTCAAGGGGAGGGCTGGGTGGGGACGGGGTTCGAGAGACCTGCGACTGCGACCCACCCCCACCTCTGTCCTCCCCCTGAGGGGGAGGATTCTGTAAGAGAGGCATTTTTGTGATAACACCGAGTTCGGCCAGCACATCGAGCGCCGCGTTGAGCTGTCCCTTGCCGCCGTCGATCAGGATAAGGTCGGGGAATGTCCCCTCTTCTTTGACCTTGGTATACCTTCTCCGGACCACCTCGGCCATGCTCGCGAAATCGTCCTGGCCCTCGACGGTCCTGATCTTGAACTTCTTATAGTTTCGTTTGTCCGGCAGGTTGTTCTCGAACGAAACCATGCTCGCCGCGGACTCCGTGCCCTGAATGGTCGAGATGTCGAAGGCCTCGATCCTGCGCGGAAGGTTCCTGAGCCCCAGCTCTTCCTGGAGCTGCATGAGGATGCGTTCCTTGCTCTTGCGTGAGAGCAGGTGCTCCCGGAGCGACTGGGCGGCGTTGTCCGAGGCCATCTGCACGAGCTCACGCTTCCTTCCGCGCTGCGGCACGAGCACCTCTACCTTCCCTCCCCGTTTTTCCGCAAGCCAATTCTCGAACACCTCCCGATCAGACACCTCGCAGGGCAGCAGGACTTCGGCAGGTACGATCATCTCCTTGGCATAGAACTGGTGCAGAAAGTCCGCAAGGACATCATCATTCCCCGTGCCGTACACGGCAGCGATATAAAAATCCTTCCGTCCGATCAGCATGCCGTTCCGGATGAACAGGACCTGAATGTCCGCGTGGCCGCCCTCGGATGCGATGCCGATCACGTCCTGGTCCTCGAACCCCGGGGAGATGACCTTCTGTTTCTCGAACGCGCCTTCGATCTTCGCGATCCGGTCACGAAGCTCGGCCGCGCGCTCGTACTCCGTCCGCTCCGACGCTTCCTCCATCCGCTTTTTCAGCATATCGAGCAGATCCCGGTTCTTGCCTTCGATGAACAACCGCACCTGACCGGCCATGTCGCGGTAGGCGGACTGATCGCTCTCCGCCGAGCATGGCGCCATGCACCGGCCGATCTGGTGCTGCACACAGGGACGTTCGGGCTTGTCCGCCTGGAACTCTTTTTTACACGTGGCGAGCGGAAAGGTCCGCCGGATGAGCGAAAGCAGCTCCCACATGCCGCCCGCGGGAACATAGGGGCCGTAGTACGTCGCGCCGTCCTTCTTGAGCCGCCGAACAACGTCGAGACGCGGAAACTCGGACTTCAGGTCGAACCGGAGATACGGATAGTTCTTGTCGTCACGCAGAATAATGTTGAAGCGGGGGCGGTGCTTCTTGATAAGGGTGGCCTCCAGGATCAGCGCTTCGAGTTCCGTGTGGGTCACGATGGTCTCGAGGTCCGCGATCGTGCGCACAAGCGCTTCGGTCTTCTCGTCCTTCGCACCCTTTTGAAAATACGAACGCACCCGGCTCTTGAGCGACACGGCCTTGCCGATGTAGATGACATGGCCTTTCGCGTCCTTCATGATATAGACCCCCGGCGCGTCCGGGAGGTTCTGGAGTTTTTCTTCGAGGGTCATTGCATGATTATTTTACCACGGATTGAGCCCTTTAGAAACGAGTATCTTCTCACGGGGAATTGACTGAAGGGCGGGTCATCGTCTCGCGCGCCGGGATTCGACAGGCATTAAGCGGAACTATATCAGTCAAGGCGCAGCGAGCTTGCTGCCTGCCGCGACGAGCTGCATGAATTGCACGGCTGCTTGTTTGCGAACTCGGATGACGGTGTCCATCATGACGATTTCTCCTTTACCCGCCTCGTCCCTTTCCGGGGATCTCAAGCTGCCCGTAAAAAGCGGGCCTTCGCCAGCTCCAGCTCTTCAGCGAGCTTGTCGAAGGACTGGTTCCAGCCCTGGTTCGTCAGTTCCCTCATCTCTCCCTCAGGAATGCCGACATGCCGCAGGATCATTTTCGTCTTGCCGGCGATCTCTTCGAACGTCACGGTCACATGCATTTCCAGCGGGAAGTCCGGGGTCATGCCATAGTGCGTAGCCGGCACCACGTTCCCTTTCTCGTCAGCAAAGCTGTCGGTGTAGGCGATCCGTTCAAAGGGGACGATCTCGCGATAAACACCCGTGCTCCAAAAGTCCCGGCCCTCGGGCGAGCGCATGCAGTTGATATACTTTCCGCCCACGCGCAGATCGATCTTGGCGACCGGTGAAGTAAAGTCCTTCGGTCCCCACCATCGCATGAAAAGCCCGGGCTCGGTCCATGCCTTCCAGACGAGTTCGCGCGGAGCATCGAAAATGCGGTTGATGGTTAATTCATCTTTATTTTTCAGTACCGTTGCCATAGTGCACCTCCTTCTCTTATTACCTTCTGCAGCTTATCAGTTTCGTCATTCCCGAATGCCTTAAAAGCCCGGAATGACGGCTGAACGACATTAAGCAGCCTCGTAATACAGTAAGACGTTCCCTGACTTGAACGTCTTTGCTTTTATGAGTTTCAGGTTCAGTCTGTCCTTGATTCCCTTGAATAAAGGCTTTCCAGCGCCCAGGACTACAGGATTCACCATAAGACGATATTCATCGATCAAGCCAAGCGGCGCCAACTCGGACACAATGCTGCCGCTGCCCAGTATCACGATGTCCTTCCCCTGCTGCTTTTTTATTTTCTGTATTTCTTCCTCAACATTGCTTTTCACCAGTCTTGAATTGTTCCATGCAACCTTGTCCAGTGTCCTTGAAAAAACGATCTTGGGCAGCGAATTCATTTTCCCGGCGACGATAGGATCGTTTTTCATCGCATCCGGGGTCGGCCAGTAGCCTGCCATAAGCTCATAGGTCACGCGCCCAAATAAAAGCGTGTCCACGGAATTGAGCATGCCGATGGCATATTCATTGAATTCCGCATCAACGTTATGCCAGTCTATTTCCCTCCTTGGTCCTTCAAAGTAGCCGTCAAGCGTGACCAGATTGAATACAAATACTTTTCTCATTCGCTTTCTCCGTTCAAACGTCCGGTCCCTTGCTATAATGAAGCACGACTTTCCCCGATTTAAACGTCTTTGTTCCTATCAGCTTCAGCTTGCGCCTCTCCTTCACATCCTTGAACAGCCGTTTTCCTCCTCCCAGGACAACCGGATTCACCACAAGATGATATTCATCGATCAAACCGAGATTCATAAACGATGATACAAGTCCGGCGCCGCCCAATATCAGCATGTCCTTGCCTGGCTGTTGTTTCAATTTCAAGATTTCTTCCGCACTATGATCTCTCACGATCCTGGTGGTCTTCCATTCGGCCTTTTCCAGGGTCTTTGAAAATACGATCTTTTGCATTTTATCGGCAATTCGCGCATATTCAATTTCATTCTTTGTACTGGAAGGGTTCGTAGGCGCTGCAAGCCAGTATTTTTCATAAGCCGGATACATCACGCGTCCAAGTAACAAGGTGTCCACCGACCGCACAAGGTCGAAATGGTCTTGCCACGTTTCATCATCCTCTTTCATGGCCCAATCCAATTCTCCGCTGGGTCCTTCAATGAAGCCGTCAAGTGTTACCTGCATTGCTACGATCACTTTTCCCATTTTGACCTTCTTTCAGGCGGCTTCGGTTCTCAATGCAGCGCTGACGATCAGCTACTTCTTCACATCGACGAGTAAAAGCTCTGCATCGCGTTCGGAAACCACGTCGATCGCTGTTTCCCCGGTGATCATGGCCGAGCCCAGCGCCGGGACCCTCGTGCCGTTTACGCTTACCGGTCCTCCCTCCAGCACGTAAAGATATATTCCGCGCCCCGTCCCGAGATCGTAATGCCCGGTCTTGCCGGCATGAAGAAAGCTTGACAGGACCCGGGCGTCGGAAACGATCTGAAGGGCGCCTTCATCCCGGTTCGATACAAGCGGCAGGAACCGATCGGTCCGTTCCGCCTTCTCGACCGCTTTCTGCTCTACCGAGGGTTCGAGGTCGGGCCTGGCGGGATAGAACCACATCTGGATGAACCGCATCGGCTGGTCGGGCCGGTTGTTGATCTCCGAGTGCCACATGCCCCGCCCCACGGTCGTGTGCTGCACCCATCCTTTTTTGAGAATGCCTCCTTTGCCGCGCTCGTCCGCGTGCCGGAATTCCCCGCCCGCAACGTAGGTGACCACCTCATTGTCCCGATGCGGATGGAGCGGCCAGACTGCGCCGGGTGTCAGCGTATCGTCGTTAAAAACGCGAAGCGTGCCGAAGTCCTCGAATCGAGGGTCATGGTAATCGCCGAAAGCGAAATGCCACCTGCCGTGAAAGCTTCCGTTCGCAATTTCGCCGTCGATCTGGTAAATGCTCCTGGGATCACGGACCTGGATCATGGGATTACCTCCCTTCCCTCAATATCGATTTTTAAGTCAGACCGAACCAATGGCCACACCCCACGCCAAGTCGCTAAGACGCTCGGGAAAAAACAAGCATTCAGTGCTTCTGGTTTCCTTAGCGAGCTTTGCGACTTTGCGCGAGACATTATTGCTTCCGGTTGATCATTTCATCGAATGTAGGGCAAGCCGGTTTCCCTCGGTATCCTCAAAATGCGCTATGAACCCGTATTCTCCGATGCTCTTTTTCGGAAGCAGCGTCTTCCCGCCGTTCGCGTTTATCCTGCGTAAGGTCTCATCGATATCGTCGACGCTGAAATACACGACCGTTCCCGCATGTGACGGTTCATAGGATTCTCCCCTGATGAGCGCTCCCGGAGCCCCCGGTGCGTCTTGCGTAAAGGGAAACAGCGCCATTTTCATGCCCCCCATCTCTTCGGGGGACAATTTCACATCGAACATTTTTTCATAGAATTTTACGGCTCTCCCTATGTCCTTGACCGGGATCTCGAACCAGTTGACCGCATTTATCTTTGTAGCAACAGTAGCCATAGATGCCTCCTCTCTCCTGAATCCCCCTCCCCGCCCATGGGCAATCCGGGCCAGGAGCTTAATCAGGACAAATATAATCCTGATTGAATCATAGTACCGGATCGGCATGTTGTCAAGGCGGCAATGGCGGGGAAACCGGCCGGGGGGGAGGATCAAACCATGAATGCGTCAATAGGGTGCGCGAAAACTTCAAAACACAAGACCCTATTCCAAAATACAACTAAAGTTGTATCAAATAAAGTACTAATCCGTTATTCATTCCTGAGCGGGCGGAGTGATTTCCCTTCTCCTTTTTAGGGGGAGGTATTGCCCGCATCCTTTTGTGAGACGCAGATCCGGAGCCGTTCCACGCGGTTATCATTCTCCGGCGTCTGTTTACGATAACAAAAAATCTGCCCTTTTTGATATACTAACCTCATGTGGCCACTGATCCATAACTTCGATGCCATGAATGAGGAGCCGGACCCTGCTGGAGGGATAAATGGCAGATAAGAAGAAGCCAACAAAGAAGGGCAGCGCAAATACAACGGGTGCTGCGAAGAAATCCGCGGCCCGGACCGTGAAGGCAAGCCGGAGGAAATCCGGCGCCATGAAAGTGAGCAGCCCGCCCCCAAAGAAGGCTGAAGAGAAATTAATTCATAGTCATAACCTGATGCAGTATATAATTTCCCACGCTCAAAGCGCCATTGCGGTCCACGACAGGGATATGAAATATATTTACGTTAGTGAGCAATACCTTCGCGAGTACAAGGTCAAAGAGCGGGACGTAATAGGAAAGCACCACTATGACGTTTTTCCGGATCTCCCGCAAAAATGGAGAGATGTACACCAGCGGGTATTGGCCGGCGCAGTGGAAAGCAACGAGGAAGATCCCTATGTCCGGGAAGACGGTTCGGTGGATTGGACGCGCTGGGAGTGCCGGCCCTGGTATGAATCCGGCGGTTCGATCGGCGGGTTGATCGTCTATACTGAGGTGATCACCGAGCGTAAGCGAGCGGAGGAGGCGCTGAGAGCGAGCCAGAAACTCCTCGAGACGATCATTGATACGTCGCCCATCTGTATCAAGCTTATTACTGCAGACGGCTCTCTGCAGAGGATGAACCTCGCGGGACTGGAAATGATCGAAGCGGAATCGCTTGATCAGGTACAGGGCAAATGCGTGTATCCGCTGGTGTCCGAAGAACATTGTAAGGCGTTCAAGGCCATGACACAGGAGGTCTTCAAGGGAAAAGCCCAAACGCTTGAATTCAAGATGATCGGCCTCAAAGGGCACCCTCTCTTGTTGTATACTCACGCCGTCCCGATCCGGAATGAAAAAGGAGAGGTCGTCCTGGCGCTCGCGACGACCATCAACATCACCGAGCGCAAGAAGATCGAAGGCGCCCAAATGTTCCTGGTGGAATGCGGCGCGAAGGGCGATGATTTTTTCGAGTCTCTCGCGCGCTACCTCGCCGGAAGCCTGGACATGGACTATATTTGCATTGACCGGCTGGAGGGCGACCTGCTGACCGCAAAGACCGTTGCCGTCTACTTTGACGGCAAATTCCAGGACAATGTGTCGTATACGCTGCATGACACCCCGCGCGGCGAGGTTGTAGGAAGGGATGTCTGCTGTTTTCCCGACGGCGTGCGGCATCGTTTTCCGAAGGACGCGGTCCTGCAGGACATGAAGGCGGAAAGTTATCTCGGCGTCACGCTCTGGAGCCATGCGCATCAGCCCATCGGCCTGATCGCCGTCATCGGACGGCGGCCGCTGGAGGACCCCCGGTTGGCGGAATCCATTTTGAAGCTCGTGGCTATCCGGGCCGCCGCGGAACTGGAACGCAAACGGACCGAGGAAAAGATCCGCGAGAGCGAGCAGTTCATCCGGAACATCCTCGACACCGTTGATGAGGGGTTCATCGTCATCGACCGGGACTACCGCCTCCTGACCGCCAACAAAGCCTACTGCGACCAGACCTCCCTGCCCTGTGATGAAGTAATCGGCAAACACTGCTACGAGGTCTCGCACAAAAGGAACCAGCCCTGTTTTGCGGAGGGAGAGGACTGCGCCTCCCAGCAGGTATTCGCGTCAGGGGACCCGCGCACTGCGGTCCACAAGCATACGGACCATGACGGGCACGTGATCTATGTGGAGACCAAGGCATTCCCCATCAAGGATAATTCAGGCCGTGTCACCTCGGTGATCGAGACGATCAACAACATCACGGAGAAACACCTCCTCGAAGAGGAACGGCTCAAGACCCAGAAGCTCGAGTCCATCGGGACGCTCGCCGGCGGCATCGCCCACGACTTCAACAATCTGCTCCAGGGCATCTTCGGCTACATATCAATGGCCAAGATGACCCTCGACCAGAGGGAAAAGTCGCTCGCCATGCTCGAACAGGCTGAAAAAGCGCTCCATCAGTCCGTGAACCTCACAACCCAGCTCCTGACCTTCTCGAAGGGCGGCAAGCCGGTGAAGAAGAGTTTGTCTCTCTTGGCCGTGATCGAGAACGCAGCCAGGTTCGCGCTGAGCGGGTCGCGTTCCGAGTACCGCATCTCAAGCGCCCCGGACCTCTGGCGCGTCGAGGCGGACGAGGGACAACTGGTCCAGGTGGTCCAGAACATCGTCCTGAACGCCGATCAGGCCATGCCGCTCGGCGGAAACGTCGAGATCGCCGCGCAGAATGTCTCCGCATCGGACGCGTCCCTGCCGCGGAGCATTGCCGGGAAAGATCATGTGCTGATCACGATCCGGGACAGCGGCGTCGGCATGCCTGAGCAGTATCTCGGCAAGATATTCGACCCCTATTTCACGACCAAGGAAAAAGGCAGCGGTCTGGGCCTCGCGACCTCCTACTCCATCATCAGGAACCACGGAGGGCTTATCGACGTGAGATCACAGGTCGGCCAAGGGACCGCCTTTTTCCTGTATCTCCCGGCATCGGAGGCTGTTGCGGAGGAGGCCCCGGCCGCGGCTGCTCCCGGGAAGGCCCGGACCGGCAGGATACTCGTTATGGATGACGAAAAGGTCGTCCGGGAAGTCACCGGAGAACTCCTCCGGTCTCTCGGCCATGAGGCTGAGTTCGCCGAGAGCGGCGAGTCGGCGCTCACGATGTATCGGGAGGCGATGGCCTCGGCCAGGCCCTTCGATGTCGTCATTCTTGACCTTACCATCCGGGGCGGCATGGGCGGGCTGGAGACCCTCGGGAAACTGCTGGAGATCGATCCCGGGGTGAAGGCGGTCGTGTCAAGCGGGTACTCGGACGATGCAGCACTGTCGAACTATCGTGAGCATGGGTTCAAGGCCTTCCTCAAGAAGCCGTATAACATGGATGAGCTTCAGAATACGTTGAACGACCTGTTGGGATGAGCGACACAGATCGTCGCCGCGTTGGACGGACATCTGCAGGGCAGCAGGTCAGGTCTTGCGGCTTGATTTTCAATGTCCTCACCAATAAATTCAAAAGAACCCGACCAAAGATGAATTTCTTCACTTCCGACCGGCTTCGTGCAGCTGTGCAGTTGATGCGCCATGCCCCTGTGCTACGCCTCCGAAATACTATCCTTTGACCAGTTCCTGCTTCTCTGCCGTCATCCATGCGGGCAGCGGCTCGCCTGTTGCCTTGTGGTAAAGCGTTTCCGGCGCGATATCCAATCCATCGGGCCAACACAGTACGCCCAACTCCTTGTTGATGGAGAATTGTTTAAAGTACGCTACGTCGGCAAAACGGCTGAACACACCGCCCCTCTTCACATAATTTGAAAAGTCATACGTTGCCCTCTTGCCGTTTTCAAAGAGCAGCTCTAACGTATACCCCTCAATATATTTTGCTTCAATAAGATCATACATATCGCTTATCCTCCCTACTTCAGCGGCTCAATGGGCACCGGGGGCTTGTTCTCCCTTGCCAGGCTCCAATCAGCCCTCAATTCTTCCTTATGCATATCCGCCCATTCCATGACAAGCCCCAAAGCGCGCGGCGGCAAGTGCCCTTCGAGAATGGCAAAGTCGTCTATTCTGATCGACGCTTTATAGCCGCCATAGCGCGCATGAAAGTGTGGCGGATTATGGTCGTCATAAAACATTGCTATGATGATCCCAAAAAATCTGCTGATTTCCGGCATAGCACTCCTGCACCATGATTACAATAACGGCTTGTCTCCTT
>DATDRO010000308.1:0-6257 GCA_035291685.1 Nitrospirota bacterium
TTGATCTGAGGTTTGTGGGATAATCATGCACCATCCATGCAACGAAACATCAAACTCATTCTCGAATATGAAGGCACGAACTACCACGGCTGGCAGTCCCAGGCGGGGAGCGGCAGGAAGACCGTCCAGGAGACCGTCGAACGGGCGATACGGGAGCTCGGTCATGAAGAGGCGAGTCTCTTCTCTTCGGGCAGGACCGACGCGGGCGTGCACGCCCTTGGCCATGTCGCAAATTTTATAACCACGATGACGATCCCCCCGGAGGCATGGGCCCCGGCCTTAAATCATATTCTCCCTTCCGACATTCGGGTGCTTTGGTCCGAAGAAGTCAGTTTGGATTTTCATGCGCGCTACAGCGCTTCGGGAAAAACCTACAAATATGTCATTCTGAACCGTCACGCGCCGTCTGCTTTACACCGGAACCGCGCCTGGCATGTTCCCGTAAAATTGAACCTCCCCGCGATGAAACGCGCCGCGAAATATTTTCTCGGTACCCATGATTTTTCCGCTTTTCGGGCATCGGCGTGCAGCGCAAAGAGTCCGGTCAGGTCATTAAAGACTCTCATGATAAAAAAAGAAGGGGATTTTATCGAGATTTTGCTTGCGGCTGACGCTTTTCTTCAACACATGGCCAGAAATATCGTTGGAACATTTGTGGAGGTCGGCCTCGGCAGGTTCAAATCCGAAGAAGTGAAGAGGATACTTGCGACAAAAGACAGGAGACTGGCAGGCAGGACCGCGCCGCCGCAGGGACTTTATCTCGTGGAAGTGTATTACAAGAAAATGATTCAGCGAACCGCGAAGGCGCAAAGAGCGCAAATGTCTAGATGAATTAATTGAGGAATATTCTTCGCGTTTAGCGGTAAATCCGTTCTTTGACAAACAGGGGAGAACAGTAAAAAAAAGGGACCGAATTTGCCGGTCCCTTTTCTCATGTCTGATCATGATTCCAGATTATTGTGCATGACACTTGGCGCATTCCGATACTGCCGTGGCTTCTTTGCCGTTGTGGCATTTGCCGCAGAACTTGCCGTCGTTCATGGCGTCCATCGTCATCCTGTTGCCGCCTTTTTTCATCCGGAAGACCTTGGTATGGCAATCCTTGCAACCGAACGCGTTCGTATGGAATTCATGGCTGAACGTGACCGCTCCGATGCCCTTTGGTTTGTACACCAGGTTTTTCGGTCCGCCCGAACCCCTGCCGGAGGCATTGATCTTTCCCGCTTTCTTTGCCGCTTCATATTCCTTTACTCCGCCGTGGCAGCGGGCGCATTGAGTATTGGATGCAAAAGCCACTCTCCCGTTATGGCAGGCGCCGCAATACTTCCCTTTATAAAGCGAATTCATGTTGAAATCCGAGCGCCCCTGCGCGGCCAATGCCTGCATCTCAAAGAGCTTCGTGTGGCACATATCGCAACTGAGCCCTTTTTCATCCACATGCAGCCGGTGGCTGAAAAGAACCGACTTGAGCGGCTTAGAATAATAGATCTCTCCTCCTCCGCTGTCCGCAAACGCCGGTCCGGCCAGGAGCACAACCATAATTGATAGAGTGATAAGCAGTGAAAGTCGTCGTGGTTTCATAGAGCACCTTTCTTAAATGAATTCTGGAGTCAGCGCATTCCCTGCAGCTTGCTTCAGGGAATGCGTGCGAATACGATTATGTTTACACCTTAGGAATCTTTAATTATCCCTTCATGTAAAAGACGTTAGGATTCGCTCCGACCTCAGGACGTAATACCCAAACCGGTCTTTCAAGCTGATGGACCAGCTTGTAGACATCGCTGTTGGCATCCGACAGGTCGCCGAAGTTGCGCACGCCGGCAGGGCACGCTTCAGCACAGGCGGTCAGCTTCATACCCTTGGAGAGGCGGGTGTCGATGCAGAAGTTGCACTTGTCGATGGCGTGTTTCTCTTCATTGAAATACCGCGCATCGTACGGACATGCCAGCACGCAGGATTTGCACCCGATGCATTTTTCATAGTGCATCATGACGATGCCGTTTTTCTTGTCCTTGGTGGTCGCTTTCGTGGGGCAGGCCCGGACGCACGGCGGGTTATTGCAGTGATTGCACAGCACCGGGATGAACTCCCTTTTCATGCCGATGGCGTCAGGGACGTCCCGCTCGAGTATTCTCGTCCGATAGCCGTAGTCCGGCACCTCATTGGTCTTATTGCATGCCTCCACGCAGCGTTCACAATCGATGCAGCGTGATTGGCGCAACACCATGCTGTAATGAGGTTTATACGGATATTTTTCCGCCATCTCCTCGGGAGAGGCAAAGACCCTGTTGATGTTCGATACCGCGGAAAAAAGCGTTCCGCCGGCGAACACACCGGTTATGGCCAGGCCGATCTTCAGAAACTCTCTCCGTTCCATCGGCGATACCGAAGCCAGGCCCTCGTTCTTTAGATTCTCAAGATCTATTTTCAGCTTCTTCATAATAGGCTAATCTCCGTTCTCTCTTAATGGATCTCGCTCTTGTGCCCCTGGAACACCTTTTCTCCCAGGACAAACGTCGTCATGGTCATCGCTATGCCCATCAGTACGATGAGGATCTCATGGAAGGACGGCAGATAATGAAGGAGACCCTTATATTCATTCACGCCGAGTTCATGGAATTGCGGAACGATCTGCCCCAGTACGATGAGGTCATATCGCATGAAGAAAATCCCGAACATCATCATCGCCGTGGCCAAAAACATGGTATTCAGATTTGACCATCGGGAAGTCAGGAACAATATAAAAGGAATGACCAGCCCAAGACCCATCTCGAACACCCAGAAATTGATCGCATACGGCCCGCTCAGCATTGCCTTCAGGACCTCTGTCTTTCCCGGGCCTCCGGCAAAGCCGGTGATGATCTTCCAAATGATCATGAACAGCACTATAGCGATCATGAGCGTACAGAGCTTGGCGACGACCTCCATGGAGCGTATCATGGGCCTGTCCATCTTCTCACTGGTGATCTTGTACCCCAGCCAGGTAAAGAAGATGATCGCGGCGCACCCGGACATCAGGGCGGAGGCGATGAAGTAAACCGGCAGATACGGGCCATACCAGTATTCTCTGCCGTGAAGCATGCCGAAGATGGCCCCGAGGTTGCTGTGGGCCACGATGCCGGAAATCAGCCCTGCAAGTCCGGCATAGGTGGCAAGCTTGTGATTTTCGAGATGTAAAAAGATGAACTCGACGATCATGAAGAACATGTATGCGCCGTAGAGCGTGCCCATCCACCAGATGTTGGACGTTAATCCGGGAGAAAGGACGTTGTAGATGGCCATTCTAAAAGGGTTCTCTATTTCAAAGGCAATGATGGTGAAGCCGGCCATGATCGTCACAATGGAAAGAAAGACCGCGCGTTTTGCGATCGGCATAAAGTCTTTCACGCCGAAAACGTGTCCTATGGAGGATACGATACAGAGACCGGTGGAGGTTACGACGAAGAATACGTAAGTCGATATGAGTATTCCCCAGGTGACTTCACGGGTTGCACCATACGCGTGCCGGTACCCGATGCGGATCGCGTCAAAAGCCCCCATGGCGCCGGCATAGATGACCACCATACCGATGGCCAGCATGACGTAAAAAGATTTGCTTCCTGACAGAAAACCGGTCAGCGTTGAATACCAGTCCGTCAGAAACGAGGTCCTGAAGGACTCTTTCATGTCCTTTATCAGCTCAGAGGTATTTGGTGATTTCTTTATTTCCTGAGGTTCCTTCAACGTGGTTTCTCCTTGACTCGTGATATGTCTTTTTAGATTTTGGTACAGATCAAACCATAAAATATTACTTCATCGCCTCCCTGTTTTGCAAGATCTTTTTGCAAGGGACGTGATGAAGCCCTGCATTCATCTTTTGCTTGGTTTTTACCGCGACAGAGAAAGCCCCGTCAGAGAATCAGTGTTCCCTGACGGGGTATCCATTCAGTTTTTGGAAATCTCGGTCTCAAGCCACCATGAGCGACCGCGAGACAACGGAGTTTTCTCCTGGAGCTTAGTGTCCTTTTACCGCATGGGCTTGCGGTGATCCCAGCCTGGTCTTTATCATCGTTTCAAACAGGTATCCCGCGGTCCATCCGAGGAACCCCATCCCGGCGATGAAGATCACGGCCGAAGCGAATACCCCGGCGATCATGGAAAAGGCCACGATCAGTCTGGACAGCAGGGCTCCCTCCACCGGCGCTCCGAATATGAACCCCGCGACCTTCAGTCCGATCAGTCCGCCGACGAGCGAGCCCGAAAGCAAACCGACCAGCACGAACAGGATAAGCCCTATGCCCGTTCCTACGTACAATCCCTTTTTTGATGTCTCTATCCTTTCCATTTTCAGATCCTCCTTAATTCCGGATTTATAATCCCGCTATTTTTATTTTTTGTCCTTTTTTACGCCCTGAATAATGATCTCTTTCTTCGCTTCCTTGTACGGCGAACTGTCCGATATCACAATATCGCCATACTTGCCCTGGAACGCCAGCAGTTCCTCAAGCGTATTCATATCAACGATCCATTGCTTCGCTTTTGCCTTCTTATCGCATACAACCATCCCGTTCTCTTCGCGATGATTTTCGCCTCCCTCGATCCAGCTTTTATACCATATTTTCCCTTTGGCTTCATCGAGGGTCTTTACATCGCGGTAATCCAGCGGCGTCAATTCTTTTTCTTTGGCCTCATCGCAGGGTTTTTTGCTCTCTGTAAGGGATACCGTTTTTCTTCCGACGATAAATTTCATGGTATTTGCTTCTCTCCTTTTTGCAGATTATGATTGTAAATCTTTTTTCCTGCACTAGGATACACTATCATTCCATTTCCTGTCAACCACCGTTTTATTCTCCACTGTTCCGCCGTAACGGGCCACTTCTATTATATGGCCGATCAACCAACCCAGAGATGAAGTGCCGATTATAAAGATCACCCCGGCAGTCAGAACGCCAAGGAGCATGGATATTGCCACGATCAACTTCGGCAGAAGAGATATCCCGAGGGGAGCGCCGAATATATTCGCAGCGATACTGACCCCGATGGAGCCGCCTATGAAAGAACCGGGGAGCAGGCCGCTTATCGCAAATAGAACCATGCCGGCTCCGGTGCCTATATACAGTCCTTTATTTGACATTTCCTTTTTCAAGTTGACTGTCTCCCTTTCTTGTATGGTATTATGCAGGTTCCGTGCCAGTTCGTAATGCCTTTTTTTCAATGAGTATTTGATCGATTTGCCTTTGCACAACTGCAAAAAAACGGTTTTATTTTGCAGTGCTGCAAGTGTGGTTCCTGTCATTGGGAAAGGGAGGTTAGAAGGTTTTTATAAATTGCGGGACCATGCTGATAAGTGACCGTTAAAAAGTCCCCGGGAAAGAAATATTTGACTTTATCCTTTAAAAAGAGTAATGTTTCCACCATGATACGTAAAGCAAAGATATCCGATGTAAAGGCGATACAGGCGCTCATCAATGAATACGCGGACGCGGGTCAGATGCTGCCGCGCGCGCTGAACGAGCTGTACGAGCATTTGCGCGACTTTGTGGTCCTTGAGGAGAACGGCGCCATCGCTGGTGTGTGCGCGCTTCATATCAGCTGGGAGGGTCTGGCTGAGGTACGTTCTCTGGCGGTGCAACAGAACAGGACCAGCAAGGGCATGGGCACCGCGCTTGTCCGTGAATGCCTGACCGAGGCGGCAGGGCTCGGCGCGGAGCGGGTATTCGTTCTCACCTATCAGGCCGGTTTTTTCCGAAAGCTCGGTTTCTTCGAAGTGGATAAAAAAGAGCTGCCCCATAAGATATGGACAGACTGCCTGAACTGCGTGAAGTTCCCGAATTGCGACGAGACAGCGCTCATCATCGATCTCCCGCGGGCCTGAGAACGCAAACAACAACGTTTTATTGTCATAAAACATTAAAAAACCCGGGCATCTCTCCTGTCTCTGGCATAAGGATTGCTCTATATAGTTGGATTCTTCGCTCACGTTAATCATCGCTATCATCAAGTATTATTATTCAATATGTTATCTCTTTACATCCATATTCCTTTTTGTGTCAGAAAATGCCTCTACTGTGGCTTTTATTCGACACCATACTCGCAAGAGCATGCCGATGAATTTCTCTCCGGTCTTCGGCAAGAGGCTGCTGCCTGCGGGGATTCATTCCGCGGGAGAACATTCGAAAGCATTTACCTCGGCGGCGGCACGCCCACGTCTCTCTCTCTCGATCAATTCAACAGACTTTCAGACATTGTTCGAGAGAATTTCCTGATATCATCGGGCG
>DATDRO010000309.1:0-7640 GCA_035291685.1 Nitrospirota bacterium
GAACGGCCAGGTCTACAACCGCTGTGTCGGCACCCGTTACTGCGGCAACAACTGTCCCTATGCCGTGAGGGTTTTCAACTTCTACGACCACGAGCACTCCTGGCCGTCACCGCTCAACAATCAATTAAGCCCGGACATCACGGTGCGGAGCCGAGGGGTCATGGAAAAGTGCTCCTTCTGCATCCAGCGTATCCGCAGGGCCAAGGAAGAGGCCAAGGCTGAAGGCCGTACCATCCGAGACGGCGAGGTGCAGACGGCCTGCGCCCAGACCTGTCCCGCGGACGCCCTTGTCTTCGGCAACATGGCGGACCCTGAGAGCAGGGTTGCCCGCCTGTCCCGCAGTCCCCGGCGCTTCCGGCTGCTTGAGGGGCTGGGCACTCACCCCTCTATCTATTACCTTAAGGGAGGAGGACGCGAGCATGTCTGAGCCGATACCGTCTGCTAAAAGCGCCGGGCAACTGAACGACGAGATGCTCTCCTCGATGCGCGCGCCGACTTGGCGGTGGCACTTGCTCGCCTTCGCGCTCGGGGCGGTGGTGGCATGGGGCCTCTACGCCTTCACCTATCAGGTGATGACCGGCATGAACGTGACCGGCAAGAACCGTCCGGTCATGTGGGGCTTTTACATCACCAGCTTCGTCTTCTGGGTCGGCCTCTCCCATTCGGGAACCATGGTCTCGGCCATCCTGCGCCTCTCCCATGCCAATTGGCGCCGGCCGATCCTGCGCGCCGCCGAAGCGATGACCGTTTTCAGCATAACCGTGGCCGGTCTCTTCCCGCTGATCCATTTGGGGCGCAATTGGACTTTTTTCTACCTGATTCCCTACCCCAACCAGCGGGGGCTGTGGCCCAATTTTCGCTCGGCGCTTTTGTGGGACGTAACGGCGATCACGGCCTACATCATCGGCAGCAGTCTCTTTCTCTATCTGGGGATGCTTCCCGATCTGGCGGTTGCCCGCGACCGCTCCGAAGGCTGGCGCCGGAAGCTCTACACTGCTCTGGCCATGGGTTGGCGCGGCAGCGTCCGCGAGTGGCTGGTCTATCGCAAGGCCTCGACCCTGATGGCGGCCCTGATCATCCCGGTGGCCGTCTCCGTGCACTCCATCGTGGCCTGGGATTTCGCCGTCACCGTGGTCCCCGGCTGGCACAGCACCATCTTCCCTCCGTATTTCGTCATCGGCGCCATCACCTCCGGCGTGGCCGCGGTCATTTCGCTGATGATCATTATCCGCCGGGCCTTTCACCTGGAGGAATATCTCACTCCTCTGCACTTCGACAACATGGGGAAGCTCCTCCTGGTCATCTGCCTGCTCTGGTCCTACGCCTATTTCGTCGATGTCAACATAACCTGGTACGCCCATGAACCGATCGAGTGGGAGGTCTTCAGCTTCATGGCCGACAAGTACACCCCGCTCTTGCTCTTGATGCTCTTCGGCAACTCGGTGCTGCCGATCACGGTCCTCTGCTTCAAAAAGCTGAGGCGCAATATCGGGCTTATGCTTGTGGTCTCTGTCCTGATCAACGTCTGCATGTTCATCGAGCGCTACCTGATCATCGTACCATCGCTCTCCCACAAGAACATGCCTTTCATCTGGCACACCTACTTCCCTTCATGGGTGGAGATGTCCATTGCCGCGGCGGCCTTTGCCGGCTTCGCCCTGCTCTATACGCTCTTCGCCAAGTATTTCCCGATCATGGCGGTGACCGACGTGCGGGCGCTTGAAGTGCGTCAGACCCACGTCCCGCTCGGCCGGACCAAAGTGCCGTCAATTGCAGGAGAGGAGTAGACGGATGGAAACTCTGGGGATTTTCAGGGATGTTGAGACTGCGGGCAAGGCGGTGGAGAGCCTGCTCAAGGCGGGGTTCGTTGAAACGCAAATCACGTCACTGACTTCCGTTCCCTATCCCGATGGCGTGCTAGTGAAGACCGACCAACGCACCTGGTTCCGCTGGCTGGCCCTTGCAGGCGGCATCGTCGGTGCGGCTGCCGGCTTTCTCCTGGCGGCCGGAACGGCCTGGGTCTACCCGGTGCAGACCGGCGACAAGCCGATCATCGCCTTTTACCCGACCGGCATCATCACCTACGAGCTCGCCATGCTCTTCGCCATTATCGGCACCATGGCGGGTATGTTTCTGGAAATGAGGCTTCCTCCCCGGGGAAAACGCCCCTATGATCCGGCCATCAGCGAGGGGTATATCGGCATCAGCGTTGCCGTGCCCTCCGGGGACCAGCGCAGCCGGGCGGAGGAGATCATGAAGAAAACCGGCGCCCTCCGGACCACTGCGGAGGAGACGCTATGAAAGGCATTTCGAAACTCATTATTCTGGCCGTCGCGCCTCTGCTGACGGCGGCGATCTGGATGGACGACCAGCAATCCTACAAACCGTACAAAGCGCCGGTCCTGGCCCCGCCTATCGGCGCCGTGCCGGTTTCCGGCAAGGAGGTCGTCTCTCGGGAGGCCGAGCTGCGAAATCCCGTCACCCCGACCGCAGCATCCCTGTCTCAGGGAAAAACGCTCTTCGACACCAACTGCGCCATGTGCCACGGTCAGACCTCGGCAGAAAGCGGTCTCGTTGGGGAAAAACTCGTTCCGCCCCCGCCTGGTCTCGGCCATGACATGGTGAAGGGCCTGAGCGACTCCGCTATCTTCAAGGCAATTACCTTCGGCTTCGGCCGCATGCCCCCCTTTCAGGACAAGCTCTCACCCCGGGAGAGATGGAATCTGGTCAATTTTCTGCGGACCCGCAAGTGAGAAGACCGGAAAACTGAGGGAAGATGGATGACCCCCCCTGCACTCGCGCTATGCACACCCCGCATTCGCGGTTCCACTCATAAGTGCCGGGTGCAGGCTCGTAAGCGCTGGGCACAGGCTCACGAGGACGATGGATGCGGATCTACATTGCCTTTTCGTCATTCGTTTATCGTCCCTCATCCATCATTTCCGCCTCCGTGGTAAAATATATATTATGCCATCCTCTTACGATATCATCATCATCGGCTCGGGCCCGGCGGGCATTTTCGCGGCCCTGGAGCTGGTCCGGAACACCCGCCTGAAGGTACTCATGATCGAGAAGGGCAGCGATATCGAAAAGAGGAGCTGCCCCATGGCGGATGCCTCCGTGCCCTGCGTGCAATGCGATCTCTGCGGCATCCTCTGCGGCTGGGGAGGAGCGGGCGCGTACAGCGACGGGAAGCTCACGCTTACGCCCGAGGTGGGCGGGTGGTTGAAAGACTACCTTCCAACGGATGAGATATTCCCGCTCATCGAATATGTGGATGAGGTCTACCGGTCGTTCGGCGCGCGTGACGGGGTCCACGGCGAAGATCAGGAGGCGATATCCCGTCTTAAAAAGAAGTCGGCCGGGTATAATTTAGAGCTTGTACCCGCGAAACTACGGCATATCGGCACCGAACTTTGCCGGGAGGTTTTAAGGGAATTCAAGCAGGAACTGAACGGCAAGGTTGATATTATTTTCGAGGCGCCGGTCAGCCGCGTCCGCGTGCAGGACGGCGTTGTTCGCGGGGTCGAGACAGCGGACGGAAAAACGTTTGACGCGGGCGTTGTCATCGCGGCGGTGGGGAGAGAAGGCTCGTCCTGGCTTTCCGGGGAGGCCAGGAGGCTCGGGCTTTCGGTCCGGCAGAACCCGGTGGACATCGGCGTCAGGGTCGAGCTTCCCGCCGTCATCATGAAAGAGATAACCGACGTGGCCTACGAAGGGAAGTTTATCTACTTCTCGAAGGAATTTCGCGACAGGATAAGGACGTTCTGCATGAATCCCTACGGTGAGGTGGTAAAAGAGTTCAGCGAGGGGATCTTCAGTGTCAACGGGCACAGCTACCGGAACCGGAGGACGGAGAACACGAACTTTGCCCTCCTTGTCAGCACGGATTTCACGAAGCCGTTCAATGACCCCATATCCTACGGTAAATACATTGCCGGCCTGGCAAATCTCCTGGGCAACGGCGTGATCGTCCAGCGCCTCGGCGATCTGAAGATGGGCAGAAGGTCCACGCCCGAGCGCATCACAGAGGGCTCGGTGAGACCCACGCTTGAGGACGCGACTCCGGGCGATCTCAGTTTCGTGCTGCCCTACCGGCATCTCCGCAACATCCGGGAGATGCTCGAGGCGCTTGACAACATTGCCCCCGGAGTGAACTCCGGCGACACGCTTCTCTACGGCGTGGAAGTGAAGTTTTACTCCATGAGGCTCAAGCTCACGCCGGGCCTCGAGACCGAGGTAAAAAACCTGTTCGCGATCGGCGACGGGGCAGGGGTGACGAGGGGGCTCATCCAGGCGTCCATCTCCGGGGTCGTGGCTGCGAGGGAGATCATCAGAAGGAAGTTGTAAGTTTGATGTCGCAAGTTATAAGTCGGCAAAGCATGAGCTGCCCCAAAAAACAAGAATCCTGATCAAACCGGGAGGTATCCGGGAAGTTCATGATCCATGGTCTTTTTCTGCACCGCCGTTCACAGCACCGCGTCCCGCCAAGGCGGGATTCACGGGATGCAGGGGTTTCTTGAAAAGCTGGAGATTTGAACGATAAGCCTGATTATAATAAAATGGTCACCGGTAATTATACTCTCTAATTCACCTTTTTCATTGACTTACAAGCCGCTTTTGTCATATAAACAATACAGTTGCAACAGAAGAAGGTAAACGGTTTCAAGACCGATTTCCGGTACGAAAGGAGACTGCATGGCAGGGGCGAGATCGAAGAGGCTGTTTGAGGAGGCAAAAAAACATATTCCGGGAGGCGTGAACAGCCCGGTGCGGGCGTTCCGTTCCGTGGGAGGAGACCCGCTCTTTATCAAGAAGGCCAAAGGATCGAAGATCTATGATGTGGACGGCAAGGCGTATATCGACTACGTGCTGTCCTGGGGGCCGATGATCCTCGGCCACGCGCATCCCCGTGTCACCGCGGCTCTCAAGAAGGCGATCGCGAACGGCACGAGCTACGGCGCGCCGACGGAGCTTGAGATCACGCTCGCGAAGATGGTGAAGAAGGCCGTTCCGTCCATCGAGATGGTGCGCATGGTGAGCTCCGGCACCGAGGCCACGATGGCCGCGATCCGGGCCGCGCGGGGCTTTACCGGAAGAGATAAGATCATAAAATTCGACGGCGGGTACCACGGCACCGGAGACAGCCTGCTGGTAAAAGCGGGAAGCGGCGTGGCGACCTTCGGACTGCCGGACAGCCCGGGTGTTCCCGCGGACCTCGCCAAACATACGCTCACGGTCCCCTATAACGATCTCGCCTCGGTCAGGGAGCTTGCTTCCCGCGAGGGTGAGCGGACGGCCTGCATCATCGTGGAGCCCGTTGCGGGCAATATGGGGTGCGTGCCTCCGGAGCCGGGTTTCCTCGCCGGTCTGCGTCAGGTCTGCGATCAATACGGAATCGTCCTTATTCTTGACGAAGTGATGACCGGCTTCCGCGTTGCCTACGGCGGGGCGCAGAAGCTCTATGGCGTCAAGCCCGATCTCACCTGTCTCGGAAAGGTCATCGGCGGCGGACTGCCGGTCGGGGCCTACGGCGGAAAACGCGAGATCATGGAGAAGATCGCGCCGATCGGCCCCATCTATCAGGCGGGGACGCTCTCGGGAAATCCCCTGGCAATGGTCGCCGGAATAGAAACGCTGAAGGCGCTGTCGAAGCCGGGCGTCTACAAGACCCTCGAAAAGCTTTCAGCGGACCTTGAGCAAGGCCTCCGTGCCGCGGCAACGGAAGCGGGTGTGCCGGTAACGCTCAACCGGGTGGGATCCATGTTCACCGCGTTCTTTACCGACCGGAAGGTGAAGGACTTTGCGAGCGCGAAGACGTCGGATACCGGGAAGTTCGGCCGGTTCTTCCGCTCCATGCTGTCGAACGGCGTAAACCTCGCGCCTTCCCAGTTCGAGGCGGCGTTCATGTCGCTGGCCCATACGAGAGCGGACATCAATAAAACGATCGAGGCCGCGAGGAAGAGCTTGAAGGGGCTGTAAGGCGGGAAGTTGAGAAGGGGAGAATTTGAGAGGTTGAGAATGAACAGTCAAAGACCTCTCATCCTCCTGCGTTCTTGATTCTCACCCGAACGATTTATTTCATGGACGAAAAAGACCGCAAACTCATACGCACGCTCGGAGTATTGAGTACCGTGGGGATCACCCTGGTCGCCGCGACGGTGATCGGGCTGTATATCGGACTGAAACTGGATGCATGGCTGGGTACGTCGCCGTGGCTGACGATACTCTTCCTGGCCCTCGGCCTCTTTGCGGGCTTCAAGAACCTGTTCGAATATGTCAATAAGAGCCAGAAAAGACAGAATGACGCTGATAAAAAGGACCGGGGATAGGGACGGTGGAAGACATGGCCGATAACAAACAGATGCTCAAGGAGACGGCGAACGCCATCATTCGCCAGGTGGCAAAAAAGACCGCGCTGTTCGTCGTGCTTGCCGTCGCCGGAGCCATCGTGCTCGGCTTGAAGCAGGGCGCGGGGCAGCGCTGGTGGTTCCTGCCCGGAGGCATTCTTGTCGGCGCGGCCCTCGCTCTGATAAATTTCCGCTGGCTCGCCATGAGCGTCGAACGGTTCTCTGTTCGGAAGGACGTATCTCCGGTTGCGGCAAAAGTAGTCGGCCCCGTCATTTCCTTTTTAAAGCTTTCCGTCATCTTCATCGTCCTCTTTGTCATGATCAAATGGGAGGTGCTCCACATCCTCGGCCTTGTGGCCGGTCTTTCACTCTGTTTTGCCGCCATCATCTGGGAGGGGCTCGCCATGTTGGCCCGCGGCGGGGGAGACCATTAGATAGAATTTACCGCAGAATTCATAACAACCCTGGAATTCTCCGCTCCTTATTGTGCTGCAATGAAAGGAGGATGTGGTTCATGAATCATCATGTTCTCAGGCCGCTCTACGCGGTCATCGGCATCGTTGTCGTTATCCTCATTGTCAGGGCCTTTTTCGTGCCGAAGGATTTCGGCGTCGGCGAGAGGGGGTACATGTACGGCTGGCACCGGCAGGGCAACGAGGAAGAATGGAAAAAATTCAAGATAAAGTACAGGGGCTCGGAATACTGCAAGGACTGTCACTCTCCGAATTACTCCGGCATCAAACAATCACTTCATAAAAACATCCAGTGTGAAAACTGCCACGGCCCGGCCGCTGATCATCCGGATGCCATTTCCCGGCTGCCGAAAGACGGCAAGCGGGCGTTCTGCCTCAGATGTCACGCGCATCTGTCGTATCCGTCAAGCGGCAGACGGCGCATCAGGGGTTTCGAAAATCCCGAGAAGCATAACCCCGGCATGGAGTGCGTAACGTGCCATAATCCTCACAGTCCCAAGATTAGCTGAGACGGCGTCATAGCAGGAGGGCGCGACCATGATCACAAGAAGAGATTTTTTGCGATACGTTGTTATCGGGGCCGCCGGGACCGCTCTGCCGCTCACGCTGACGGGCTGGAAAGGCGCGCGTGCCGCCGCGTCAAAGAACGGTCCTCGCTGGGTGTTCCTGCTGGACACCTACAAGTGCGTGGGGTGCGGTCTCTGCGTCAAGGCGTGCAAGATCGAGAACGAGATACCCTTTGAGGCCAATGTTTCGAGGACCTGGGTGGAACGGTATGTGGTCACTAAGGACGGAAAGGTCTACGCTGATTCTCCGC
>DATDRO010000310.1:0-2117 GCA_035291685.1 Nitrospirota bacterium
AAAGGATGAACTCGGTCACGGAACGGCTGTCATTCACCGGGTTCGTGTTCGGCATGGAGCAGACCGAAGTGAACCCGCCTGCCTTTGCCGCGGCAGCACCGGTCTTGATCGTCTCCTTATACTCTGACCCCGGCTCCCGGAGATGGACATGCATGTCGATGAGGCCGGGAACAACGAGCCTGCCCGACGCTTCGACGACCTGTGCGCCTTCCGCCGGAATTGACCCCGGCTTTCCCAGACGCGCTATCTTGCCGTCGGTGAGAAGAATATCCAGCTTCTCGTCAACCTTGTTCGCCGGATCGATCACCTGACCGTTTTTGATAAGAACGTTCATAAGCATCAGTAGTCAGAATCCAGAAGTCAGGGGTCAGGAGAATGACCGGCCCTTTGACCCCTGACCCTTGCCCCTTCCAATTCACGCTTCCGCCTTGCTGCCCCCGGACAGCAGGAACATAACCGCCATCCGGACAGCCACGCCGTTCGTCACCTGGTCGAGGATAACGGATGAATTGTCGGCCACATCCGATGCTATCTCAACGCCCCGGTTCATGGGGCCCGGATGCATGACGATCACGTTCTTTCCCGCCCTTTCCAGTCCCGCGAGTTTGAGCCTCGCGGGATTGAGCCCGTACAGTTTTGCATACTCGCGCACTCCGGGGAAAAGCCCCGCTGCCTGGCGTTCGAGCTGGAGCCTGAGCATCATGATCACATCCGCGCCATCAACGGCTTTGTCCGCATCGTAGTAAACCTTTGCTCCCATCCGCTCGATCCCCGGAGGGACCATCGTTGCCGGGCCGCAAACGCGCACATTCGCTCCCATGGCAACAAGACCGTAAATGTTCGATCGGGCGACGCGGCTGTGGGCGATATCGCCGACGATTGCCACGGTCAGCCCTTCGAGCTTTCCGAGTTTTTCCCGGATCGTGTACATATCGAGCAGAGCCTGGGTCGGGTGCTCGTGGAAACCGTCGCCCGCGTTGATCACCGAACTTTTAAGCCGCGAGGCGAGAAAATGAGGCGCGCCCGAGCAGGAGTGGCGAACGATAATGATATCACATTTCATGGCCTCGATGTTGCGGGCCGTATCAAGCAGGGTCTCGCCTTTTACCACGCTGCTCGTGGACGTGGAAATGTTGATCACATCCGCCGAGAGTCTCTTGCCCGCGAGCTCGAATGACGTCCGCGTCCTCGTGCTCGCCTCGTAGAACAGATTGATCACGGTCTTGCCGCGGAGCGCCGGCACCTTCTTGATGTCACGCTCGGACACGTCCTTGAACGTCGCGGCAGTGTCCAGGATGAGCTTGATCTCGTCCGTGGTCATGCCTTTGATGTCGAGCAGGTCTTTTGAGCTAAGCGCCATAGTCAAACCTTCGAGGGTCATGGGTCAGGGGTGAAGCATTCCCTTGCCCCTTGCTACTTGACCCTATCTCTTCTATTCACCCAGAATAACCACCTTCTCTTCAACGCCGTCTTCAGCAAGCGTCACTTCCACCTTCTCCCGTGCCGAGGTTGGAAGGTTCTTTCCGACAAAGTCGGCGCGGACCGGAAGTTCCCGATGCCCTCTGTCCAAAAGCACGGCGAGTTGTATGCTTTTCGGCCTGCCGTAGTCCATGATGCTGTTCAAGGCAGCCCGTATCGTCCGGCCCGTGAAGAGCACATCGTCAACGAGCACGATCACCCTGTCCTGTATATCAAACGCAATGTCCGTGGCCTGAGGCACGGGCTGCGACTTGCGCGTTGTCAGGTCGTCCCGGTACATGGTTATGTCCAGACTGACGACAGGAACATCAACTCCTTCGATCTCATGTATTTTGGCGGCCAATCGCTTCGCAAGATGAACACCGCCCCTCTGTATGCCGACGACGGCAAGACCTTTCGCGCCCTTGTTCTTTTCCAGGATCTCATGAGCGATCCGGGTAAGTGCGCGCTCGATTCCGGCCTTGTCGAGGATCAGCGCTTTTTCCTTCATCGTCATAACGGAAACCCCATTCGCCTGAAAAAAGACACAAAAAAACCTTCTCTCGAAAAATCCAAAGAGAAGGTTTGTACGTGCGTATAGTAAAACGTTCGGATACTGTTAAAAGTTCCCATCGTTGACCCTTTCTGGCCTCACCGGA
>DATDRO010000311.1:0-4116 GCA_035291685.1 Nitrospirota bacterium
CGGGGAAGCTTTCTTCCGCTCAGTATGTGGACGGCATCCAGGCAAGGCGCCAGGCGGGCTCGGCGCTTAAGCCCTTCCTTTACGGCCTGGCGATCGAGAGGAAGATCATTACCGCGGCATCGCTCATTGAGGATTCACCCCTCGACGTCCCGACCGAACGGGGAGTATACCGGCCGGAGAATTATGACAAGAAGTTCCGGGGAACGGTGACGGCACGTACCGCCCTTGCCTCGTCACTCAATATCCCGGCGGTCAGGACCGTGACCCTCGTGGGAACAGACGCTTTTATAGACAAACTCAAAAGCTTCGGATTCACCGGTCTCAGGGAACCGGAGCACTACGGACCGTCACTCGCCCTCGGAACTGCGGACATCAGTCTCTGGGAACTCGTGAACGCATACCGCGCTCTTGCGAACAACGGGTCCTGGAGCGCTCTCCGTCTTTCTCCCGACCAACTGCTGCCGGCCCCGCGGCGGGTGATGTCACGTGAGGCCTCTTTCATCATTTCGGATATCTTGTCTGACCGCGATGCGCGGAGCGCCACCTTCAGCCTCGAAAGCCCGCTTGCCACTCGCTACTGGACCGCGGTCAAGACCGGCACGAGCAAGGACATGCGGGACAACTGGTGCGTGGGGTATTCGAATCGGTATACCGTAGGCGTATGGGTTGGGAACTTTTCCGGTACGCCGATGTGGGATGTCTCGGGCGTGAGCGGCGCTGCACCCGTATGGCTTGAAATCATGAATCATCTGCACAAACAAACTCCGAGTCGCGGACCACTCCCGCCAAAGGGGGTCCGGTCACAGCTTGTCACGTTTTCCGATAATACGAAGGGATTGGATGCACGGGAGTGGTTCATCGAGGGAACCGAGCAGAAAGCGGTACGGCCCCAAGCCGCACATGCCCGGCCGAAGATCAACTATCCGGTCCCTGACATGATCATCGCAATGGACCCGGACATCCCGGCCGATCTCCAAAAGGTCTTTTTCGAGTCATCATCGGCTGATCCGGTATTGCGTTTGGTGCTCGACGAAACGGTTCTCGGGTCGGCGCCTACTGCGACATGGATGCCAACAGTGGGAAAACATACAGTAACCCTTGTCGATGAAGACGGCATTATTGCAGACAGTCTTTCGTTTGAAGTAAGATAATATCAATGCATATGCGTACATCTGCGATCGGTAGGTTTTCATGAAATCAAAAGTCGAAGCCGTTATCATCAACAGCATGAACCTGGGCGAGGCTGACAAGCTCGTTACCTTCTTTTCGCTCGAACGGGGCAAGCTCAAGGGCGTTGCGAAGAACGCGAGGAAGTCATTCCGGCGGTTCGGCGCTGGCCTTGAGATGTTCACGCACTGCAGGCTCCATCTCTCCGAGCGGGAGCACCAGGAACTCGTCAGGGTGGAGTCTCTGGACATCATCAGCCAGCCAAGCGGCATCAGCGCGGACCTGGAACGCATGGCCGCGGGCTCGGTCATGCTCGAGCTCGTCAAGGAGATCGCGGCAGAGGGAGACCGGAACCCTTCGGCCTTCCTGCTTCTTGTTCAGACCCTGCAGCTCCTGAACGAAGGCGCAGACCCCTGTTTTCTGCTCAAGATATTCGAGATCAAGTTCCTCTCGCTCCTGGGCTTTCAGCCCAGGCTCGACCACTGCCTCTCCTGCGGCAGAAAGCCGGCCGGGGAGATGATATTTCAAGGCATGAAGGGCGGGATCCTCTGCCCCGACTGTATGGTCTCGTCAGGCGAGCCGCAGGTGAAATTGTCTCCGGGCGCTGTCGGGTTCTATTATCATGCGCTCAGGATGGAGATGGACAAGGTATGCAGGCTCAAACCCTCTCCGGGGATCATGGGGGAACTCAACGAGGTGTTCTCCGCCCATACCTTCCACATCATCGGCAAACGCCTCAAGTCTGCGGAGTTTCTTCGGTCCCTCGCGTCGATCCAGTTTTAACTTGTAACTTACAACTTGTAACCGTTCAGTTATGGGGGCAGCAGCCCTTTCGCTCTGCCGCGCAAGCGTGCGGGCTTCGCCAACTGATAACCAACAACAAACAACTTGTAACTGTCTTAAAGTTACCAGTTACGAGTTATTGGTCATGAGTTAATCTTTATTGTGCACGTCTATCGCTCAAGGGCTGCTGCCCCCTGCTCATTTATCCCCCGTAACTGAAGGATTACTGTGATTTTCATTATTCGGTTGACGAACGCTGTAAAAGATGCTATAAGCGAAATACAAAGATGCGTTCATGAATTTTTTGTGCCAGTTCATCATCACGGACGACTTCCATAAGAAATAAGGAGATTAAGAGTGCCGATCACAATAACTTCTGTTCCGCGATACCTGGTCCTTCTGTCAATCCTTTTTGTTTTCGGATGTTCATCGCATAAAACTCCCGCCACTACCCATCAAAACGGCAACCTTTCCAAAACCGCACAGAACGGCCAAAGCAACGGCGACGACACGCTGGATCCCCTTGCACTGTCAGATAGAGAAAAAGGGGAGGGAATGAACAACGGGGCCGCGACCTCCTCGTTGAACGAGAAACATGATACTGTCGTAAAAAAAGAGAGCGGCGATGAAAACCAGAACCTCCTCGACGCCGCCCTGGAGCTTACCGAAGCATCGCAGGAGTACTGGGCTGACGGTGAAGTCGAGGACGCGATAGATGCCCTCGATGAGGCCTATGCGCTTATCTTGAAAGTGGAAACCGACGATGCGCCGAAACTTGCCCAGCAAAAGGAAGACCTCCGGTTCGTGATCTCCAAGAGGATCATGGAGCTATATGCCTCGCGCCAGGTGGCAGTCAAGGGGAACCACAATGCCATACCCATGACCATGAACGACCATGTGGAACGGGAGATCAAACAGTTCCAGACCGCGGAACGGGATTTTTTTATAGAGTCATACAAACGCTCCGGCAGGTACCGGCAGAACATGGTCACGGCGCTGAAAGAAGCGGGAATACCCGAGGAAATCTCGTGGCTGCCGCTGATCGAGAGCGGATTCAAGGTCAGGGCATTGTCCCGCTCACGCGCTCTTGGTCTCTGGCAGTTCATTCCTTCCACGGGCTATAAATTCGGATTGAAAAGAAACAACTGGATCGACGAACGGCTTGACCCTGCGAAGTCCACGGCGGCGGCCGTCGCCTATCTCAAAGAACTGCATCATATCTTCGGCGATTGGGCCACGGTCCTGGCCGCCTACAACTGCGGCGAGGGCAACGTTGGACGGGCGATCCGCGGACAAAAGATAAACTACCTTGATAATTTTTGGGACCTTTACGAACGGCTGCCGCGTGAGACTGCGCGATACTACCCGCGATTCTTGGCCGTCCTGACCATCCTCAGGGACCCGGGTCAATACGGATTTACCCTCACCGAGCTTGATCACCCGGTGTCATATGAAACGGCGACGGTCGCACGGACGATACATCTCAAATCCGTTGCAGACAAGCTGAATATACCGGTCGAAGGGCTGACATCATTAAACCCCGAGCTTCGACATGCCGCCACGCCTGACGTTCCGTATGCCCTGAATGTTCCAGTCGGCAAAAAGGAAGAACTCCTTGCAAGCCTGGATTCGATGCCGAAATGGTCGCCGCCGAAGATGGCCTATGTTTTCCATCGCGTGCGGAGAGGCGAGACATTGTCTCTCATCGCCCTGCGATACCGGACAAGCATCCAGAGGATCATGGAGGCGAACAGGATGATGCGGGGGCATTATATCCGGGTTGGGCAGAGACTGAAGGTCCCGCTGAGAGACACCACGTAGGAATTAAGGAACCGTCTTCACTCCTGTTTCGAGCGAAGTTCAACGATCGTTGCTCCCCACCCGCCGGCCTCTTCTTCAGCGGTACGAAAAGACGCGACTTCCGGAAGTTTGGATAGAATTGCATGGACCGTGCTTTTCAAGGCGCCCGTTCCCTTGCCGTGGATGACGCGCACCTGGAGAATGCCGCGCTCCCGGCACGCGGCCAGATACTCCGGCACAAGGTCTTTTACCTCGCCCGGTTGGAAGGTATGAAGATCGAGTGTCCCATCGACGGGGAATTGAACAAAATGATCATCAGGCAGCGTATCTGATGTCACTGAACCCCTCCTGCCGTTAAAATTATTA
>DATDRO010000312.1:0-3279 GCA_035291685.1 Nitrospirota bacterium
ACGGAGGCGAGGCGAAATTCCACGTCCTTCAGTTCGGCGCGGAGCTTCTGATACCGCTCGGCTTTCTTCGCCTGGCGGTCGAGCGAGTTTACCTGCCGCTTGACCTCGGTCAGGATATCGTTCACCCGCAGCTGGTTCTGCTGGGTGGACTCGAGCTTGCTCAGGGACTCCTGCCTGCGGGCCTTGTACTTCATGACGCCCGCGACTTCCTCGAACAGGAACCTCCGGTCCTCGGGTTTGGACGAGAGTATCTGGTCCACGCGGTCCTGTTCGATGATGGCGTGTATCTTGGCGCCCACGCCGGCGTCCATCATAAGGTCGCGGATGTCCTTGAGCCTGCACGGTATCTTGTTAATGAAATATTCGCTTTCGCCCGAACGGAAAAGCCGCCGCGTGATCTCGATCTCGCTGTACTGGCCGAATTCCGAGGAAAGCGCGCCTGCGACGTCTTTGAGGGTGAGCGAGACCTCGGCCATGCCGAGGGGTTTGCGGTTCTCGGTCCCGTTGAAGATCACGTCCTCCATCTTTTCGCCGCGGAGGTGACGGGCACTCTGCTCGCCGAGCACCCAGCGGATCGAGTCGGAGATATTGCTTTTGCCGCATCCGTTCGGTCCGACAACGGCGGTGACGCCGGGCTGGAAGACTATGGTTGTTTTGTCTGCAAAGGATTTGAAGCCGAGCATGTGGAGGGCTTTGAGCTGCATAGATCTCCCAACGTAATACAGAAATCAGGAACGTAAAAGGGCGTACCGGAGCATTAATACCTAAGTTGCAATGTTTCTATGACCCGCGTGATTAACACACATCTTTTTTGTTGAGCGAGTTATATCATAAGTGGCAGAATTTGTAAAGGAAAAAATTACAAGGTAAGGTGTTGATGTTAAGAGCGCGCACAATATATTGTGGTAATTTCTCAAGCGAGAGCAAAAATTGAAGCGGATTTACAGTTCTTTTCGATCCAAACGTTTGAGCCCGATCTTCATGGGCGCCATGATCGCGGTTCCATTGATCCCTACTATAAGGAAGAACGAAGCAATGATCCATGCCCATCCGGAGGCCGTGATAGAGCCGCCGAGGACCTGGGAAGCGAAGATCCGGTACACGGGCCACGCCTCGAGCACGATGATCGCCCCGATGAACAGCATGGTGATGAGCATATAGACGATGCCGCCGAAACCCGTCGGGATCTGCGCCGCGTTCTCATGCCTGAACTTCGGAAATGCCGCTCCGAGTCCCACGCCGAGGGCGGTGATGCCGAAGGTCATCATGAACACGGTCACGATGCCGAGGGCCATCATGAACGGCGTCACTTTCAGGAGCGTGTTCGAGAGCACGATCAGTATCTCCGCGAGAACGAGAAGCGGGACGAGGCTGCTCCAGAACTTGGCCCAGAGAAATTCCCTGAGCGAGAGCGGGGACGACCGGATGATCCAGAACGCTTCTCCTTCCAGGCTCACGGCCGGGAAAACGAACCGGACCGCGACGGCGGAGACCACGAACCCCACCATGCCGAGGTTCAGGAACGAGATCAGGTTCTGGAGAAAGAAGCTCGGCATGGCCGCGCGGTCAAGCGGCAGGAGCTTGAAGCTGTAGATATAAACGATCATGAGCGCGACCAGGAGAAAAAGCTGCGACCACTGGGACGTGTCGCGAAAAAAGAGCCTGAGGTCCTTCACCACGACGGCGCGCATCTTGCCGCGAAAGGGCAGCGAAAGGAGCCTGAAGAACGCGTCCGCCAGCCGTGAGCGCGAGATCGCCGCCTTTTTGCCCTCCCGCGACCGTGACCAGCCGGCATAGTAGATCTTTCCGCAGACCCATTCGTTGATCACCATGCCCGCCGCCGCCGTGCTCCAGAGCATGAGAAGATAGAAGAACGCGTCGCCCTTGGTCCCGCGAAGCAAAGGCGAGAGTGTCTCCGACGCCCAGAAGCTCGGCAGGAGCGGCGAGACCGGGGCGCGCATGGCGGTGAGGTACTGGACGAGCGACGGGAAGGTGTCGGGGTCAACGAGCTTTTCCGGCTGGAGCATGCGGAAAAGGATATAGAGGACCATGAAGAATAGGATGGCCATGATAACGAGGATGTCCCTGGCCCTTCGCGCGGGAAAGGCGTTCACGAGCAGCATGGTCACGATGATGCCGATGCATGCGGGGATGATGAGAAAGGGGACGATCATGAATATAAGCCCGAGATAGTAGAGAGCGGAAGCCTTGAACACGGCGCCGTAGGCGATGAAGACCGGGAGGCCGTAGATGAGCGTTATCCAGGACGAATCCACGAGCGTCTCGATGAATTTCGCGCGGTAGATGGTATCGATCCGCACCGGCGAAGAGAGCAGGATCTCGAGCTCTCCGGAAAGGTAGAACGTGGAGAGGGACGTGATGATATTGCTGAACACGAGGAGGGAGAAGAAGGTCAGGAGGACCATCGAGAGGAGCCTGAGCGCGAGCAGGTCCCCGAGCCCTTCGATCGTCCTGAAATAGGTGAGGACCTTGAAGGACACGCCGAACAGGAACGCCCAGAACCCGAGCCCGAGAAATCCGAGGACGACGGTCTTGATCCCGTCGCCGGGAGCGAGGCGGGTGAGACGGTTCTTTATTGCATGGTAGCGCGGGGTGAGGAGTAAGAGCATCGTATCAGTCACCTTTTGCAAAGGGCAGAGAGCATGGCGCATAGCGTTGTGTCTTTGCCGCACGCACTGTGTTTTACTCCAGGCCCTCTGCTCTATGCGTAGTCACGTTTCACCATCCCATCTCCAGCCTCGTTGCCAGTTGCGAGGGGAGTCCTGCCTTGATGATCTTGTCCTGGCATGCCGCGATGTCATAGTCGGTCCGGAAGAAGGTGACTTTCTGCTCTATTGTATCATAAATAAGGAACGACGCACGCGGGTCATAGTCACGGGGTTGGCCCGCGCTGCCGGGATTGATCAGATACTTCCGCGATGGAGAGAGCGGCAGTTCGATTGACAGGTCAACGGAAATTACATCGCTGTCATTAATATAGGCTGTTCTCACGTGGGTATGGCCGAAAAATCCCATGCGCGGCTGTCCGGTCAATTTTTTCAGGAGCTGAAAGTTTTCTTTGATGTCCTCTTTATAGAGGATGTAGCGGTCCGTATCGTGGATCGAGCCGTGAAAGATAAAAAAATCATCCACCTTCAGTTCTTTCGGCAGATCCCTGAGGAATGCCCTGCTTTCGTCGGTGAGCTGTTCTCGTGACCAGAGAGCGGCCCTTTTTGCAAGGGGGTTGAAGTTATTGGGTTCCCTCAGGCCGCAGGCCAC
>DATDRO010000313.1:0-9304 GCA_035291685.1 Nitrospirota bacterium
CGGGCGCGTTATGCGCCGGCGAGGAGGGGCTGTCGGGCGACACAGCCCCGATCTCATACCACGCTCCCCTCGTTTTCATAAAACTATTGACAGTATCTTGAATTTGACCGGTCTTGCATGGTTAGACAGCAGAAAATCGAAAAGGTTTAGTCGGCAGAATTTGCGGGGAAACAAAAAAGCCTGAGCTGAAATCCAGCCCAGGCCTGAGGATCGTGGCAGAAGGGATCGTATGCGGTCAGCGTCTCATCCGGGGCTGCATGTCACCGCCCGGTCTCTGGTTTCCTCCCGTTCCGCGCATGTCTCTCTGGTCCTGTCCTCCCTGCGTGCCCGGTCCCCGTTGTCCCTGACCGCCGCCGCGGGCGCCGGATATCATCTCGCGCATCTCTCGCTGGAAGTCCTGTTGAAAAAGGTAATAGCGCGCCTGCTGCTCGACCGTAAGGTACTCTTTCGTTGCGTCTATTTCTTTCTCCGTGAGTCTCGTCATTTCATGATGAATCTTTTCCATTTTATCGAGCGCTGTTTTGATCTTTTTCTCATCAGGCCTGCCTGCTTCAAGATAGAGCCGGAGCTCCCGCTCTGTCTCCATGTTTTCTCTCAAAAGCTCATGGCGCCGCTGGGTCAATGAGCTGAGCACGGGGAAAAACCTTGCCGCCGTCTTCTCGTCAAGCTTCAATTCATCGGTAAGACGCCATATCCGTATGGCCTCGATCTTCTTCCTGATCTCCTCGCGACGTTCTCCGGACGGCGGCCCGCCACCCCCCTGATCAGGGGCGAATTCGCCTTCTTCCACCCGCCGGTCATCCGGCAACGGCCCCGGCATCTGCCTCTGCGCAAAGACCGGTATGCCGAGCAACGCCAGCACAACCGCCAGTATGGATATTGTCATCAGTTTCTTCATACCGCACCTCCTGCTCTATCGATCCTTTTTACGGCAACAATTCTCTCAGCCCAGGTCCTTTTCCTTTTCGGTCTTCTTGCGATGCTTTTCCTTCATTTCCCGCTCCCTCGTCTTGAGCATTTCATATACACGGTCCAGCTCCTCCCGGCTTAATTCCATGAGGTCTTCATAAACATCTTTTGGCGCATTTCCCGGTGCGTCCTGAGTGACCGCCTCACGCATCGGGGCAAGCTCGTTCTGCGCCCACTGCGTGGCTGCGTTAAGCTCAGTGGAGGAAAGCTCGGCCACGCTTATCGGCTCCAGGGAAACAATGTCCTCAAATGATATCCCATTCGCAGGCAGCTCAGGGCTCACAATGTTTCTTATCGGCGCGGGCCGGACCAGGAGCCAGGAAACAACTGCCGCCAGCCCTACGGCAGCAGTCGCCCACGCCCACCGGGAAAGGAAGGGGCTGTCCGGCCGGGCGGAAAGAATGGAACCTTTCCGCCTCTTCTTTTCCTCCTGCACCGAGCGAAAGACCCGCTCCGGCATGGTCTGCCAGAATGCCCCGCCTGGATCAGGAACGGGTTCCTCCGCCATCATTCTGAGCAGGGCAAGCTCCGCGCGGCAGTCCTCGCAGGCCTTAAGGTGACTCTTCATGCGAAGCTTTTCATCAGGCTCCAGACCTTCCTCCAGATACGCGGGAAGCATCTCCTTTATATATTTGTTATTGCACTTCATTACCCGGATCTCCTGACTCCCGACTTCTGACTCCTGACTCCCCGGTTTTTTCTTCCCCCAACATTCCCTTCAGCTTCTGCACCGCGTGGTGATAATTCGCCTTGGCCGTGCCGATCGAACACTTCATGATACCAGCGATTTCCTCGAACTTCCGCTCTTCCTGCACCCTGAGCATGAGCGTCAACCGCTGTTTCTCCGGCAGTCTGCTGTACGCGCATCTGAGGATCTGTTTGCTTTCTTCGTCGATCAGCGCTTCCAGGGTCTTCGGGTCTTTCCTGATGACCACGTCATCTATCGGCACGTGCTGCGCTTTCGAGCGGTCACGGTAAAGGTTCTTGGCAAGATTGATCGCGATCTGGTAAAGCCAGGTCTTGAAGCTCGACCGTTGCTCAAAACGCGCCAAACCGGTGAATGCCTTGACGAATGCCTTTTGGAGGATGTCCGCGGCGTCATCATGATTGCTCACCATGCGATAGAGCATGAAATAGAGCGGCTTCTGGTACTTCCTCACCAGTTCGTCGAATGCCTCGCGCTCGCCTGCCCCGCATCTGTTGATCAGGTCGATGTCTTCATCCATAGGAGGACCATATGCTGACAAGTAAGACACGGAAAGGGACAAATGGTTTAATTTCTATTATCTTAGTGAGAGAGCGGCGCGTTTGTGCGGTTCGTTTCTTTATAGACATGCACCCTGTTCCTGCCGGCCCGCTTTGCCTCGTAGAGGGCTTCGTCGGCCTTTGCGATAAGATCTTCCTTTTTGTATCCTTTGGAGAAGGAGGCAACGCCAACGCTCACGGTAAGCTTGAAAGTCGTCCTGCCCGATATTATGGTTGCCTTTTCCACCGTCTTCAGGATGCGCTCAGCCATCTGTTTAGCGTCTTCCTTCTTTCCGCCGACCATGCCTACCGCGAACTCTTCTCCGCCATAGCGCGCCACAAAGTCAACGCTTCGGGCCATCTCCTTGATGATGTCCGCTATCCGCTTAAGGGCCACATCGCCGACAGGGTGTCCATGCGTGTCGTTGATCCTCTTGAAGTGGTCTATATCCATCAAGAGGAGAGAGAATTGTTGAGCGTCGCGGTCGAGCCGTCTGAATTCCGCATCAATTTTATCCATAAAGGTGCGGTGGTTCAGGAGGCCCGTGAGGCCGTCGGTGCGGGCCAGGTCCCGTATCCGCTGGTGCAGGATGGTATTATCAATGACCACGGAAACCTGGTTCATCAGCGTGCCGATGAAGTCTTTGTGATGTCGTGCAAAGGCATTCGATCTGACCGAGCCGGTGATGCATGCCCCGATGAATTTTTCCCGCGCCACGAGCGGGAAACAGTAGAGCGACTGCAGGGGCAGCTGCAGCTCCCGTATGGGGAACAGTTCAATGTCCCGGCCCCGTTTTCCCATGTCCGGAAAATCATACGGCTCGGACACGGAACGGCTCTTCCATTGCGTGAACATCTGGTTCAGGATGGCGCTCTCTTTCAACGCAAAACTTCTCCCGACGAACCGGGAATCGAACCCGTGCTGCGCCGCGATCTCCATTTCCCCGCGCTCCTCATGATGCAGGGTAAAAGCGCAGAAGTCATAGGGGACGGCGTTCTTCATCTGGTTCGTCAGCCGGTTCAACACCTCGTTCAGTTCAAGGCTGCTGTTCAAGCTCGCGCTCATCTCGTGGAGCGCAGAGGCATTCTTCGCCCTCAGGTCCAGTTCCTGGGATATCCGGATCTTCTCGATGATCTGGCCGAAGAAGGGCGCGAATCGGGTGAGCAGGTCCTGCGAGTCGGGGGAAAAAGCGCCGCCCTCGAGACTGTCGACGATCAGCACGCCTCCCCGCGTCTCTCCCTGGCTGATCGGAACCGCGAGAAATGACCTGATCGGAACGTTCTGGGTATAATATCCGAGGCTCTTGGACGGGATCACCACGTCCGGCAGATACTGGGGTTTGTTTTTATCCACACAGATGCCGATCAACCCGCTTCCCCGGGAGATCCGTACGGTGCCGACAGGAGGAATGAATCTGCTCTCGCTCCTGATCGCCCTCAAGATAAACTCCCCTTCAACGCGATCGGCCAAAAAAAGCGCGTACGTATGCGCGGGGACCATATCGTAGATCATATCAATGAGTCCCTTGTAAGCGCCCTCCCGCTCCACGGCGCTGCTCACATTCGAAACCTGACGGCTCCGCTCGGACAGGGCGTCCAATTTCATATCGCCGGCGAGCGGATCAACGGCATTCGCATCGGCGATCAGCCTGCTGAACCGTTCCCTGGCGACACGCGCCTGGTTCTGAATGCGGCTCGTGACGGGGGTCATAACAGCGACGATGCCCGCAAGAGAAAGGGCAAATCCGGCGTACGACTGCCATCGGCCCGGAGTGTTCTGTGCGAACATGAACACGCCTGCGGCATCAATACCGAGGATGATGAGAACGGTGGAATATGAATAGAGACGGGGCTGGAACGACGCGGCCGCCGCGAGGAGAAAATACACGGGCCTGAAAGGCGACCCTGCTCCTCCGGTCACCTGCACGATGAGATTGAGCCCGATGATGCCGAGACCGATATAGAGGTACGCCGGCACCCGTTCTCGCGAGAAGAGTGAAAAATAGGCGGCCGTAAAGACAAGGAACAGGTATCCGCCCAGATAGGGAATGAAAAAAGGGCTGGAGAGCCCCTGCCGGAGGAACAATCCCAGGCCGGACAGGAGGAAATACAGGAACAGGCCGGGAATCAGGATTTTTCTCAAATCTTTTTTCTCCTGCGCATTTCTTCGTCCATGTACTTGCGGTGAAGGACGCTCCATTCAGAGCTCCCCTCGGGGACCGTGCGGGACAGGGAGCGTATCTTGCGCCGAACAACCGCGTCCATTTCGTCTTCCTCGTGGAGCTCCGTCGTGACCGTTCGCCGTGCCTCGCGGAAAAGTCTTTCCTCGGGCTGGAGCGGTTCGATGAGCTTCCCCTTGATGAGGCCCTTCACCAGAAGATGCGTGATATGCGATATTCTCTCGTCGCTCAGTCTCACAGGACAATCTCCCGCTCGTCCGCGAGCTTCCGCTTGGTCAGGTCAAAGAGCTTCCGATAATCCATGCCGCCTTTTGCGATCTCCGCTTCGTGAGACTCAAGGATCTTTTTCACTTCCTCATCGAGCCTGTCTTCGGCTGCCAGGTCCGCCGTGATCAGCTGGACGGCTTTGGCCGAGACCGCGTCACGGGGCGACAGAAGTTTGGCCAGGCCTTTCGTCTCCAGGACAGACACAACAGCGTCAGCGATCTGTTTTATCGACTCTCTCGAAAGCCGCATCGGAACTCCTTTTGAGGTATTATAGCAAAAAACCCTGTCTCGATGGCGAATAGTTTTGCCTTCAGAGGCGGGTCGTAACTACCCAGGTGCTCAGGTCAGCCATGACCACGCCGCTGGCGTGGTGTAAGCGTGCAGGGCGTTGCCAACTGGCAACTTACAACCGATAACTTATAACTGTTTGTTGGTTGTTGTCAGTTATCAGTTAGTTTATCAGCACGCTGAGCGACAGAGCAAGTAGCTGACTGAGTAATTACGTCGGGTCTTATCTCATTTTCCCTGCTCTCCCGCCCTCACTTTGCGGAAGTCTGCCCATATGTCCACTACGCCGAGCGCGGTAACGAACACAAGCAGCAGGGGCAGGACCAGCGCAAGAATGAACCCCCGCGCGAGGGCGGGAATCGAGACTCGTTTCAGGAAGTACTCAAGGAGCGCCATCCCCTGCATCGTATACAGAACAAAGAAGAGGACGATCAGGTTCAAGCCCGCAAGCCTCACGGTGTGAGAAGGCATTACCATAAGGGCGAGCGCCGAGATCAGTCCCCAGACCCATGCATCCGGCGCGTGCCATCCCGCGAATGATGTCTGCGCAGGGCCGGAAGCAGGCCCCTCTCGCCGCATGATAAGCCATCGCGCAAGACCATAACACAGCGCAGCCTGCACCACTGCCGAGACGATGATGATCGAGGGAAATAGTCGTACGATATAATAGATGAAGGGATCTGAAATGGCCTTGATGGCCTCGGCCGCCTCCTTCAACCCCAGAGCGGTATAAAATTTCACTCCCTCATTGATAACGAGCCGGAAAAAACCTTCCAAAGCCGTAACAGGATTCGTGCCGCTCTTCAGAAAGACGGATGCCGCGACCAGCAAGAACAACGCAACGGGGAGCAGGCCGGCCAAAAGAATGGTATTCTCCGGCTTGGACCGTTTCAGCATACCCTCTGCCGTCCCGATCGCCATGAGGCCAAGGCCCAGGAAAAGTATGAATGCCGTCTGCCCCCCGGCAAGCATGAAAATGACCGCCGTAGAAAGACCAATGGCCGACAGACCGTCATGCCTGCCGCTCCTCACGTAAAGGATGATAAGCGGCACCGGCGCAAAGGGCCCCACGACCTCTCCCAGGAGCGGAATGATCAGGCCCGAGAGATACAGCCCCAGGGCCCAGAGAGCGGCGGCAATTATTTTTTTCACGTCCATTCTCTCTCCAAAAAAAGGGGAACTCCGATGTCCGCGTAAACCGCGGCGAAAGAGTTCCCCCTGAAAAACCACAACGCTTCTGTGTTCCCTCTGGCTGCTGCTGCGAGCGAAGTCCTATTTATCCCCCGAAAACGGCAGGAGCGCGATATTCCTGCCCCTCTTCACCGCAAGCGTGACCTCTCTCTGGTGCCGGGAGCAGTTCCCGGAAATGCGCCGGGGAAGTATCTTTCCGCGCTCGGTCAGGAAGAATCTGAGCGTCTTTACATCTTTATAATCAATAAAAGGCGTTTTGTCCACGCAAAACCGGCACACCTTTTTTCTGACCTGGAACCGTCTCTTCTTGTCTCTGTCTCTACTATCTCCCCGTGGTGCTCTTTCTGTCTCTGCCATGGAATGCACTCCTCAAATAGAAAAATTAATGTGCGCGCAAGGTCCTAAAAGGGGATCTCCCCTTCGTCTACGGAAGGCTCGGGCGCGGGCTCCGACTGATTGGAAGCGGATGCCCCTGCCTGAGCTGCCTGACCGGACCACGATCTCTTGGGCATAAAGTTCACGGACTGTGCGACCACCTCGACCTTGCTCCTCTTCTGCCCGGTGTCCTTGTCGTCCCAGCGACGCTGCTGGAGACGGCCGTCGATCAGGACAGAGTCCCCTTTATTGATATACTGCCCGCAGGACTCCGCCTGTTTGCCGAACACCACGATATCAATATAGCTGACCTCGTCCTTGGTCTCGTCGCCCTGTTTGTACTTGCGGTTCACCGCAAGGGCGAAGCTCGCCACGGCGACGCCGTTCGGCGTGTAGCGGACCTCGGGATCACGGGTCAGATTGCCCAGCAGGATCACTTTGTTGAAGCTCGTCATGATACGCCCCCTCTTGCGCCGGCGGCATTGCCGAACATTGAGTCACGCCTATGGCGTGACAGGCGGCCCTGCCGCTGCCCTGCCCGGTGTTTCTTTTTTGGCATCAGCTTTCGGCGGTTTCGGCGGCTTTACCTGCCTGACGCGCAGTTCCTTCTCCAGCCTTATCGTCATGAACTTGATTACCGAATCGGTCAGCTTATAGGTGCGCTCGAGCTCGTTGATCACCGCCGGTGCGGCCTTGAGCTGGAAAAAAGCGTAGTGGCCGCGCTTCTGTTTCTTTATTTCGTAGGTCAGTCTCTTTTTGCCCCAATCCTCGAACTTGATCATCTCGCCGCCCTGTTTCGCGACAACATCCTGCATCTTCTTGATCACGCCGGCTGTCTCTTCATCGGTGAGGTTGGGGTTGATGATGAAAATTGATTCGTAGATCTGCACTGTTGTTACCTCCTCATGGGTTATAGCCCCCTGCTGGACCGCAGGGAGCAAGGAGTAATCCCGCTTAACGAACACCCGCGGAATATCGACCTTACTCGTATGTGGAATTGTGGAAGTGCTGATAATAGCAAAGGCCGCGGTAAAATGCAAGGGTTTTCTTGGCAATTGAGGAGAAAATGGCGTTGAATCGGCAGCCGGAATATGCTAAATTATGGTTATGAAGAAAACTTCAATGGCAGACATACTGGAACTGAGCGTTGCAGAGCGTATTTTGCTCGTTGAAGACATTTGGGACAGCATTGCCGAGGCGCCGGAGGCGCTGCCGCTTACTGCCGCGCAGAAAGAGGAATTGGACCGCCGCTTGGCGGCATTCCACCAGGACCCCGGCGCGGGCTCGCCGTGGCATGAGGTGGTTGCTCGGATCAAGTCCCTCCCATGAAATCCTATCGTCTCCTCATCCGCCCGGAAGCAGAGTCCGACCTTGCGGCGACATATCGCTGGTACGAGGACAGGGACGCAGGATTGGGCGAGGAGTTTCTCCGCACAGTAGAAGCCTCTCTCCTCGGCGTTCAAAAAAACCCGCAAACCCATCAAAAAATCTACAAAGAAGTCCGCAGAGCGCTTACGAAAAGATTTCCCTACGGGATATTTTACCTTATCGATAACGACACGGTTTCCGTCCTTGGTGTTCTGCATGCGAGACGCGATCCGGCTGTGATCAAGGCTCGTTCCATAATCCCATAGGGTCAAAGCCCGGGGTCAGCTTGCACATTATAGAGGCACATCTACTTTCTTGTCATTTTCTTTTTCTGGGTAGGGTAAGAAGAAAATCTGACGATAAACTCCGCCACGCCTTCGGCGTCGTCCAAGGCGAAGCGGGGGATCTTGACATCGAAGGGCCTGTCGCTCACGAGGGCGAGAAACGATGCGTCATCCATGCAGAGCGGCCGTTCACCGGAAACACTGTTGCGAAAGACCTCGATCTTGTTTTTCGCTTCCTTTTTAAACCCCTCCTGGATCACGATATCCGCGTCCGAAACCAGCCCGGTGAGTTCACGCGAAGAAGGTTCGTGTTCGAGCTTTCTCATGAGCGCCATTCTGTCCGGTCCGACAAGGACCACGGCATCCGCCCCTGCCTCCTGAAAGCGCCACGAGTCCTTGCCGGGCTTGTCGAGGTCAAAGCCGGCAGAGGCGTGTTTTATGACCGCCACGCGCAGGCCGCGCAATTTGAGAATTCGCACGACCTTTTCGATGAGCGTCGTCTTCCCGCTGTTGGATGTTGCGGCAACAAAGGAAATGACCTGCATGAGGGACCCCTCGATCCTTTACTTTGACAGCCAGCGACGAGTTGGGCTGCGTTTGACGGCTCGAATGACAGGTTATCACTGCATGGTTCAATTCGAGCACGCTATTCATTCTTGAGCTTCCAGCAAATTTTTTGCAAATCTTCTTTTAATTCTGCCCTAAAATAATATGCGCCGCCTAATTGAATAAGGAGCGGCACCAGAAAAAATATCAATAAACCGATAAAACCTTCGGACAGCAGGTATGTATCAATAAAGAATATGAATATGTAACCAAACACGATTGACCACCGCCTGAAGAAACCGAATTTTTTAGGTAATTGCCAGATCAAGAAGTAGTAGATGTAACCTAATGGTAAAAAGACAACGAGAATGAAAACGAGTCCAATAAGCTTGGCGGCAACTTCACTCATACAAGTACCTTTCATCAAAAGAGAACGAAAAAATCAGCGGTAAGCGCAGCGAGCCCTTGGATTTAATGGTTAAGGCTCCTTTAAACTATTTTAAGCGAAGCAGCACTTGCTGCCACTCAACAAGCGCTGCAATAACTATTAGTATTATGACAAAACATGTTTTAAAAATCCGGTATCTATCC
>DATDRO010000314.1:0-2911 GCA_035291685.1 Nitrospirota bacterium
GCGGCCGCCACAGCCTGGCCGCCGTTGCCCTGGAACTCGCCGACCACGATCTTCCGGGGCTCCGTCAGGTAGATCTCGGCCGGCCGCGTAACCGGCACGCGCATCGATGGCGCGCCACAACCCGCCAGGACCGCTAACAGCACCGCGCAAGCAATACCGATGAACAAATACCGCTGACTCATCACGCTCATTTTCCCCTCCTTTTTCCCCACGTTAAGTGCAAATTTCTTCGTCCCTTTCATCAGTTCATCTCTGTACACCTCTTACACTCCCCTGTCTCAAATCGTCAATCGTAAATCCGCAATTCCAAATCGGCGGCGATAGTGCGTCTGGTTAAAAAAGGAATGGGTCTCGGCAAGGAGCCGCTGCGCTGCGTTGGATTAAAAGTACTATAAATCAAAGGTAAAGGCAAGAATATTCAGATACGAAAGAGTATGTCGGTGAAAAGTTGAAGAGGTGAAGAAGTGAATGGAATATATCTTGAAACAACGATGGGGCAAGAACCGGAGCGCGGGGACTATTTCGTTTCGCCATATTGTAGGCTGAAAGTACTACAAATCACACGAAAAGACCGGAAAAAATTATGTTTTCTTGACTCAAATTTTATTAAATGCTAAATTACAACAATGTATGGATAGGTCATTCTTGAAGTCCAGGGAGGACTCACTATGTTGATCCGCGTAATGTATCATGACGAGAAGTACGATTTTGTTCCGGCTGCCCGGCTCAATGAGCTGATAGAGAACGGCAGGATCGCGATGTTTCAGCGCGGAAGCAGTGGGTGGGTTCGCGTAGGCGTGGACCCGGTACGGTCGAAAGATTCAGAATCCCCATATGCCGGCATCGAACGCAGACAGCCGCAAATTGCATAACTTTATGATCCTGGGCATTTTCATAATTATATTCGGCTTGGTGCTCTTGCTGCGCAATCTCGGTCTTATTACTTTGCCGATCAGTTTTTGGTCTCTATTCTCTCCCTTGTTTCTTATAGTGATCGGCATCTATGTCATTATAGCCGTTAAGAAGGGAAAGGAATATTGGGACCAGGCAATTAAAAAATTCATTAAGGGTAAAAAGAACCATGAATGAGAACCTTCGCTGCTTCAGAATATCCTGCTGTCCAGATTGAAGACCTGTCCAGAGACATTGTTCATGAGCGAAAGGCGAAAGATAAACTCCGCCACTTCTTTTGGGTCGGATGCCCGCCCGAGCACATTGTCCTTGAGTATTCGTTCGAGGATCACATCTGAAATATTCTCCCCCATGTCCGTCGACAGGTATCCGGGCAGCACGGAGTTTATCTTTACATTGAACCCGCCGAATTCCTTCGCGGATGCCATGGCAAGTCCGAGCAGCCCGGCCTTGGAGGCGGAATAATTCGCCTGCCCCTCCCTGCCCTGCATTCCAACAATGGAAGATATGTTAATGATATGGCCTTCTCGCTTTTCTTTCATGACGGCAGAAGCCGAGCGGATACAATGAAATGCGCCTTTGAGGTTCGTATCGAGAACGTCGTCCCAGTCCTGCTCAGACATGCGCAGGAGCAGGCCGTCCCTCGTAAGCCCTGCATTGTTCACCAGCACGTCTACCGTGCCCCATTGTTTCACGGTCTCCATCATCATCTCGTCGACTTGCGATGCGACCCGTACATCCGCCCGGAACAACACCGCCTCTCCGCCTGAACGGGTAACCTCATCCGCCACAACCGCTGCGTCCTGCTCGCGCGTGAGAAAATTCACCACGACCCGGCCGCCCGCCCTGCCGAACCGGAGGGCGATCTCCCTGCCGAAGCCGCGCGAAGCGCCGGTCACTATGACAACTTTTTTATGAGCGTGACGGCCCATCGTTGAAATAACCCTCTTCGTTCAGTCTGCCGAAGATCTCGATCGCCTGATCGATGTCTTCTTCCGTATGCGTTGCCATGACCGTTGTCCTGATCCTTGCCCTGCCTTCGGCAACTGTCGGCGGTCTGATACCGGTCGCATAGATCCCGAGTTCAAAAATTCTCTCAGCGGCTTTAAGCGTCTTCCCGCTGCCCCCGACGAGGACAGGAACAATGGGCGTCTCGGAACCGCCGATGTCGACGCCGAGAGATTCCAGTCCCTTTACGAACCTCTCGCGATTATTCCACAGCCTGTTCCGCAGACCGGTATCCGTCCGGACAATATCAAGCGCCGCTATCGAGGCCGCGCAGACAGCGGGCGGGAGAGAAGTGCTGTAGATGAAACTTCTCGATGTGTTTATGAGATAATCGATCACATCCCTGTTTGCCGCCGCATAGGCGCCGAACGAGCCCAGGGCCTTGCCGAGCGTGCCCATCTGGATATGCACGCGGCCTTCGAGGCCGAAATGCTCCGCGGTCCCTCTCCCCTGCCCGCCGAGCACGCCTGTAGCATGAGCATCGTCGACCATGATTACGGCATCATACTTTTCAGCAAGCGATACCAGTTCCGGGAGAGGCGCGATGTCGCCGTCCATGCTGAAAACCCCGTCCGTAACGATAAGCCTTCGCCTCGCGTTCCTGCTCTTTTTTAAAAGGCTCTCCGCGTGGTCCGCATCCTTATGACGGTAGACATGAACAACCGCCTTGCTCAATTTGCAGCCGTCAATGATGCTCGCGTGGTTCAGGCTGTCGCTCAGGATCGCATCGCCTGCCGACGCGACAGCGGGAATGATCCCCGTGTTTGCCGCATATCCGGAGTTGAAAAGGATCGCTGCTTCCGTTTCCTTGAATTGCGCGATCTTGCGTTCGAGTTCTGCATGAAGATCGGACGTGCCCGAGACCAGTCGCGACGCTCCGGAACCGAAGCCATAACGCTCCATGGCAGCGCATGCGGCCTCCCGGAGCACAGGGTGTTCCGCAAGACCCAGATAGTTGTTGGAACACATGAGGAGCATGCTCTTGCCGTTC
>DATDRO010000315.1:0-14007 GCA_035291685.1 Nitrospirota bacterium
CCGCCTTGCCGGACGGAGCGGACGGAGACTTTATCCGGGCAACCTGAGGCGCGGAAGCCGGGGCGGAACTGTTCATCACCGCCTGACCTGCGTAGTGCTCACGCCGAAGCACAAAAAGCCGGGAGTACTCCTCTTCGGACATGCCGGTCGTCAGTCCCGCCATGAACTGCACGGTGGCCTCCCGGTCCTTGTGCAGGAGAGCGAAGTCCTTTGTGGATGCGTTGTATTTTGAAAGGTTCACCGCTTGTTTTGACAGGTCCTGGATGATCCGGTAGTATGTGCCGTCATCGGAACACACCACCAAGGCGGCACGCGAGGCGTCAGGGGTCTCCCGTGATATGAGCGACGCTATACGTCCTGCCTCGTTGCCCGGGAAAAGCAGGCCCCCCATGGCGTCAACAGACGCCGTCTTGCCCGCTTCATTGCCGGCCGCGATGATATTAAACCCGGACTGAAACCTGAGACGCACGAGCTCCTTGAAGCCCCTAACCCCTTGCATCACAAGCTCAAGCAGGAACATAAAAAAAGGCTCCTTTCAGTGCTTTCCTGCTACTATAACGCAAGTGGAGCAAAGTTGCAACTGAGAAAAGGACTTGGACTTTCACCAAAATTTAATCAATTCAAAGCGCGCAGCCCTTGAGCGATAGCCGCGCTTCGCGTTGCGAACTTTCAACTTGCCACTCAAAACTTTCAACCTGCTTCCAGTCTCTCCAGGGCCGTTGTCAGGGCCTTCGCCTTCTGGAGCGTTTCCCGGTATTCCCTCTCGGGATCGGAGTCGGCAACGATCCCCGCCCCTACCTGGATATGGGCAATGCCATCTTTTATGACAAAGGTCCTGATGATGATGTTCAGGTCCATGTCTCCCGCGTTGGAGATGTAGCCGATGGAGCCCGTATAAGGGCCGCGCGCGACCGGCTCAAGCTCGTCGATGATCTCCATGCATCTCACCTTGGGCACTCCGGTGATCGTGCCCCCGGGAAAAACCGCCCGGATAAGGTCGAAACAGTCCCTCCCCTGCGCAAGCTCTCCGCGGACATTCGAAACAATATGGATAACATGGGAATAGTCCTCGATCACCATCATCTCGTCGACCCGGACCGAGCCGTACGTGCAGACCTTGCCGAGGTCGTTCCTCTCGAGGTCCAGAAGCATGATATGCTCGGCGCGCTCTTTCTCGTTCGTGAGGAGCTCGACGGAGAGCTCCTGTTTCTCAACATCGTCATTCCCCCGTCTGCGGGTGCCTGCGATCGGCCTCGTATCGGCAATCCCGTCGCGAAGGCGGATAAGCCGCTCCGGCGAGGAGCTCACCAATTGCAGGTCGCCGAAATCGAGGAACGCCGCAAAGGGAGACGGGTTGATCTCGCGGAGGAGCGTGTATAACCTGAGCGGATCGGCGCTGCCGATCTTCGCGCTCAGCCTCTGTGACAGGTTCGCCTGGTAAATATCACCTGCCGAGATGTACTTTTTGCAGCGTCTGACCATTGACTCGAAATCCGCCTGGGCCATGTTCGGTTTAAGGCTCAAGCCTCGGGCGCCCCCCTTTCGGGATAACGGGATGTCGCTCTTCATATTCTTTGCGATGAGTTTCGAACTGAGAGTTGAGAGCCTGTCTGCGGCTTCATCATAGAGCCTGTCCCACTGGTCCGGTTCCGGACGCCGAAAACCCATCTCCTGCTCCCTGGCGCCCGGATTGACGATCACCCACACCTTATTCAGGATATGATCAAAGGCGATCACCATGTCCACAAAGATGAAATATGCCTCGGGGATGCCGAGGTCATCTTTTGCCGCGCGCGGAAGCTTCTCGATCTGATGAACAAAGTCGTACGAAAAGAACCCTATCGCTCCGCCCGTGAACGGGGGAAGTCCGGCCGCCTTTTCAACGCGATAATTGGACAAAAGTTCGCGAAGCTTCTGAAGCGGCTTTTTTTTCATTGACGCGCGTCTGCCGAATCTGCCGGCAGGCGTCGCAGGCAGTTCAAGCTCCACGTCATCGCCGCGAGACCTGAAGATCAGGTACGGCTCCGCTGTCACGAACGAGTACCTGCCGGTCTTCTCATTCACCCGCGCGCTCTCAAAAAGCGCAGCCGGGCGGGACGACCCGAAGGCCTCGAGCGCGGCACGCGGCGTGAGCGAAGGCAGATCAAGCTCCGCGTACAAAGGCAGGATCTTGCCCTGCTTCGCCCGTTCAATAAAGTCGCTTTTAGACGGAAGAATGTTTTTCATGAGAAGAGTAGAGGGATATTAAATACATTTGCGGGCCGGGTCAAGACAAATCTCGGATCCTTTTCCTGTCGCGCGGGTCGGCAAAATGTGGTATACTAATATTGAAAGTAGAGATGCTTTCGCGGTCTTTAACATAGTTGGTGAGTACAAGGCGTTGACGAACCAACACCAAAAGGTGTGCGTATTTTAACACCGTTATGAGGGGCAAGCGGCATCGGTTTTCACGTGATGCCGGGGCCGGCAAGCGGGCAGCAAGTTGAGCGGTCAGGCTGCCGATTCGCAGGGTCACGGAAGGCCGGAAGAGCCGAAAGCCCTAAAGCGGAGGAGAAATTCGGGAAAGGTTAATGAGAGCTTTAAAGGGTCCGCCTTAGCGGAGCCGTAGAAGCGCAACGGGATTCCCGCTGAGTATCCACCGCAGAACGGAACGTTAAGATCCCTGGTTCGATAGCAACGCCTTTTTTATTGTCAAAAAATGGAAAAGCCGGCGGGATTAATTCTCGCCGGTTTTTTATTTCTTCGGGTCTTTCCTTATAGACCGATGATGAGGGAAATAATTGGCATCATATTTTATTCACGTGGCTTGAGCGACCTCCTGACGCCAAAGTAAACATTAAGACCCGACATCAGGAAATTCCTAAATGCACTAAATGCATCAACGTCCCCCACGTGCTCCCCGGGGACCAAATCTGTGTCTCTGTGTCTCCGTGGTGGATCGAAATACTCGGTCTCACAGGCTTGAAACAAAAAGGCCCGCATTCGCCATTATCAAGAGATGTCAAATCAAAACTTCAGTTTAGAATAATTCTTTTTTACTGGTAATCGACTTTGACTTCTGATATACTAGATTAAAACAGGACAGAAACGGTATTATATGCGTTCCATCAAAGGAGGGAGCTTATCATGCACACCACAGCCATCGGTTCACTGGAGTACAAAAACGATTTTTTCTCCATCACCATTCGTGAGTCCGAGCACCGCCCCGGGAGCTACATCTTCAGCAGCGGCCTCAGCCTGCCCAGGTTCAATCCCATTATCTGGGGGAGAACCGGTATTTGCTCCAACGCCGCATTCAAGGGCCTTCAGCAGCTTCGGGCCGATGTGTCCAGCTTTGCCCGCCAGCGGGGCATTGTGACGAAGAACACCGATGTCCCCTCCGGCTCGACAGGCGGACACGGGCACGGCTGGTATCAGGAAAATGCCCTCTTGATCGAGGACGCATCTCCCGAGGTTGTTCAAGAGATCCTCGAGTTCAGCGCACGAGACCTCGTCCAGACGATCCTGAATGCCTGCAATCAAGATGTCAGGGTCCCGGCCGGAGCCCTGGACCCCGCGGCAATGCAGCGCTTCCTCGAATCCCAGGGCGTACCCAATTATCGTGAAGTGGCTCCGCCACCAATCGCGAAGCCGCGGGCCGCATAGCAGGTACATTAAACATTGCCGAAAATACGAAGGCCCGGGAATTTCCCGGGCCTTTTTTTATTTCATCGGTGTCCCCAAATGACTCCGTCTAAGACACATAGGGACACGTCTCCTTTGCTGCCATTCGCCATGCTTCAAGCATATTACATATCATGATTCCTTCGGGCCCGGACTTGGGAATTGACATTCTCCCCCTGCCCCGCCAGGCATTGACTTCTAAACTTACTTCATCTTCCTTATCCGCACTTCAATACCCTTATTGTCTTTGAGCAGTACAACGATCCGGCTCGTATCGGTCTCGCCATAATGATAGGGGTAGAGCACCTTCGGCTTGAACGCCTGCGCCGCGTCCGCGACCATCTCCGGGGTCATGGTATAGGGCAGGTTCATGGGCAGAAAGGCAATATCGATGTTCTTCAGCGCCCTCATCTCGGGCGTGTTCTCCGTATCACCGGCGATATAGACGCGCTTGTCCCCAAAGGTCAGCACATAGCCGTTGCCCTGTCCTTTCGGGTGGAAGGGCTGTCCGTTCTCGCGCTTGTGCACCAGGTTGTACGCCGGGACTGCCTCTATCTTTATGCCCAGGATCGTCTGCGCATCGCCGTTCTTCATGACCATACCACCGGACACTTTCTCCGCGCACTTCTCCGTCAGCACCACCTTCGTGTCCTTCGTGCGGACCTGGTCGATGGCCGCGGGATCGAGGTGGTCTTGATGTTCATGGGTTATAAGGAGCAGATCGGCCTTCGGCAGTTTCGAGTAATCGGCAAGCTTGCTGAAGGGATCGACATGGATGATCCCGTTGCCGAACTTCATCATGAGCGTTCCGTGGCCGATGAAGAAGATCTCGAGGTCCCCGGCGGTTGTTTTGATCACGTCCTTTTCAAATGCCTCCTGGGCGTGGGCCGAAAAAGCAAGTAGTGCGAACACCATCACGGGTAGGATAAATTTCATGGGTGGCCTCCTTGGTTAGAAGTCACGGATGACGGCGTCGTCCGGCCGCAGGGTCTACCGTTTCACTCTTCGTCTAACCCTTCACACCGGAGCGCCAATGACCGCGAGGAACTCCTCGGGAGTCATGACCGGGAGCCGGTCAACCCGAAAATCCGCTTTGTTCCGGGTGATCAGGCAGTCGGCCCGGACATGCAGCGCTGAATAATACTGCACCGCGTCCTCAAAGTCCTTGAAGGTCGAAGCGAGCGAGAGATCGATCACCTTTTCATCAACTGCCGCGACCCGAAAGACGATCCTGATCTTTTCAAGGACCCTCATCGCTCTATCCCGTTTCAACTCTTTCGACAAAATATAGAACAGTGTCGGGAAGCTCTGCGCAGAAAGATAGCCCTGGAGCTTTTTTTCTTCGATCAGGGAGAACAGCCGCGCGGCGGGGATATAATGTGGGTCTCGCTTCAGAAAGATGTCGAGAATGACGTTGATATCAAAGAGAACGCTCTTCAACGATGCTTCTCCGCAAGATGTTTACGATATCCCGCGCGCAGCTGCGCGGCATCCTGTTTGCCCGAAAGCACACCCGAAACCTCGTACAGGACCGGCGATTCCCGCACCTCCTCCTGTTCCTGGTCCGCAACGGCCTTGAAATAGTCCTCGACCATGCGCGACAGGCTGACTCCCTTTGTGCTCGCGGTCTTTTTTGCCTTCCGGATGACGGCGTCGTCCAGCCGCAGGGTAAGTTTCGTGGTCATGAGCGCTCCCTCCTTGCATGACGTACATATAATAATATATTGTACGTCTTCTGTCAAGCTCCTCTGCCTTAATACTAATTACCGGCATATTAGTAGCAAATTAGCAACAAACGTAACCAAATATTTAAACAATAAAAAAGGCCGGGGAAACTTCTCTCCGGCCCTTGGTGTTCCCTACATTCCCGCCCCTGCTTTAAGCTCGCTGGGGCAGGCTCCGGCGGGAATCCAGGCCTACAGACCATCACTGGATCCCCTTTTTTACGGGGATGACGAATCAGGTTGAAACAGAACCCTTATCCTTCTCACGCCGCATCCTTGCTCCTGGCACTCCCTGTCATCAACTTCGCCACGGACCGCGCAAAGGCCGCCGGGTCCTTGATCTTCGAGCCCTCGAGCAGCAGGGACTGGTTGTACAGGAGATCGATATACTCCTGCACCTGTTCGTCCGCCCCGCTCGTGAGCATGCCGTTCATGGCCTCGAACACCGGGTGGCCTGGATTGATCTCCAGGATCCGCTTCTGGGCCGGGACGTCCTGACCCATGGACTTGAGCATTTTCTCCACCTGCGGGTCGAGCCCGCCCTCATCGGCCACCAGACAGCTGGCCGAGTCCGTCAGCCTGCCGGACAGGCGCACGTCCTTCACCTCGTCCTTCAGCCGTTCCTTGAACCGGGCAAGCAGCTTCTCGAACTTCCCCTTCTGCGCTTCCTTCTCCGAGTCCGTCGTCTTGTCCAGGCTCACATCGCCCTTGACCACGTTCCTGATCTTCTTGCCCTTGTACTCCTGCAGATCCAGCATGATCAGGTCGTCGATGTCGTCGGTCAGGCAGAGGACCTCGTATCCCTTCGTGCGGAAGGCTTCGAGGTAGGGCGACTGCATGACATTCTCGTCGGGCCTGCCGGTAATGAAGTAGATCGCATCCTGGGCGATCGGCATGTCCCGAACATAGTCGGACAGGGTCGTGTACTTGCCGGCCCCGGTCCTGGTGGAGGTGAACAGCAGGAGATCGGCAATCTCTTCCTTCCGGCTGGGCTCGAAGTGGATCCCCTCCTTCAGCACCCTGCCGAACTCCTTGTGCAGCTTCTCGTAGGCCGGTGCATCGTTCTTCTTCATCTCCGCGAAAGCATCCAGCACCTTCTTGGTGATGTTCTTCTTGATGACCGCTATCTGCCGGTTGTTCTGCAATATCTCGCGCGACACGTTCAGCGGCAGGTCCGAAGAATCCACCACGCCGCGCACGAAACGAAGATACTCGGGCATGAGCTCGGCGCAGTGGTCCATGATCTGAACGCGCTTCACGTAAAGCATCGGCCCGATCTTAAAATCGCGATAGAGTATGCCGTAGGGAGCATGCTGCGGAATATAGAGCAGGGCCGTGAACTCCGACGTTCCTTCAGCGCGGTAGTGGATCACCTTCGCGGGATCGGTATAGTCGTGGGACACGTGCTTGTAGAAATCGTTGTACTCTTCCGGCTTGATCTCCGGCGGGTCCTTGAGCCAGATCGCCTTGCGGGCGTTCAGGGTCTCCTCTTCGGTGACCTTCGCCTTCTTTTCCTTGTCAGCGGGGTCTTCCTTTTCCCGGGTGACATCCATCACCACCGGATGCTCGATGTAATCCGAGTATTTCTTGATGATGTCGCGGAGCTCCCACTCCTGAAGGTACTTCTTATCGTCGTCCCGGAGATGGAGCACCACGTCGGTACCCGGCTTGTCCCTGGTCGTGTCATCGATGGTATAGGTCCCGTCAGCGGTCGATTCCCATTTGATCGCCTTGTTCGTCTTCTCCACGACCTTGCGCGAGATCACCGTCACGCGGTCGGCCACCATGTAGGCGGAATAGAATCCCACGCCGAACTGGCCGATGAGGCCCGGACGGTCCTTCTGGGACGCGTCCTTGAGCGCCTGCATGAACTCCCTTGTGCCGGAGTGGGCAATGGTCCCGAGCTCCGCTATGACCTCTTCTCGGGTCATGCCGATGCCGTTGTCGCTGATGGTGAGGGTGCCTGCGGTCTGGTCCGGGATGATCTTGATCTTCCACTCCCCGCAGGCTTCAGAGATCTCCCTGTTCGTCAGCGACTCATGGCGCGCCTTGTCGATCGCGTCCGAGGCGTTCGAGATCAGCTCCCGGAGAAAGATCTCCTTGTGCGAATAGAGGGAGTGGATCATCAGGTTCAACAGCTCTTTTACTTCGGTCTTGAACTCCATCTTTTCAACAGCCATAGTTCCACCTCGCGAACAATATCGATAATTGTGAAAAGAACCTTTGACACGGAAGAAGCGGATTAACGTCTTTGACGTACCCAAGCGCTGGGGATGATAAAAAGGCCGGGGAGATTTCTCTCTCCGGCCTTCGATTGTTTCGTAACGGAACTGCTTCTTAGTACATTCCACCCATGCCGCCGCCCATACCGCCCATGCCGCCGGGCATGCCGCCGGGCATGCCGCCTTCGGACTTCTCTTCGGGCATGTCGGTGATCATCACCTCGGTCGTGAGCATCAGGCTCGCGACGCTCGCCGCGTTCTGGAGCGCGGAGCGGGTCACCTTGGTCGGGTCGATGATGCCGGCCTGAAGCATGTCCACATATTCTTCCTTCTGGGCGTCGAAACCGTAGTTCTGCTTGTCCGACTGCTTCACCTTGTCCACGATCACCGATGATTCGAGTCCCGCGTTGTTCACGATCTGCCTGATCGGCTCTTCAAGCGCCTTCTTCACGATGCCGACGCCGATCGCCTCATCACCGGTGAGTTTGAGCTTGTCGAGCACCGGGATGCACCGCAGCAGCGCAACGCCGCCGCCGGGAACAATGCCTTCTTCCATCGCCGCGCGCGTAGCATGGAGCGCGTCCTCCACGCGTGCCTTTTTCTCCTTCATCTCGGTCTCGGTTGCGGCGCCGACATTGATCACGGCCACTCCGCCGACGATCTTGGCCAGCCGCTCCTGGAGCTTTTCCTTGTCGTAATCAGAGGTAGACTCTTCGACCTGGGCCTTGATCTGCTTGACCCTGCCCTGGATCTTGGCCGTGTCTCCGGCGCCTTCGACGATCGTGGTGTTGTCCTTATCAATGCTGATCTTCTTTGCTCTGCCGAGGTCCGTGATCTTGACGTTCTCGAGTTTGAGCCCGAGGTCCTCGGAGATCACCTGCCCGCCGGTAAGGATCGCCAGGTCTTCGAGCATGGCCTTGCGCCTGTCGCCGAAGCCCGGGGCCTTTACCGCGCAGACCTTGAGCGTACCGCGGAGCTTGTTCACGACCAGTGTCGCGAGCGCCTCTCCTTCAACATCCTCGGAAAGTATAAGGAGCGCCTTGTCCATCTTTGCGGTCTGTTCGAGGATGGGGAGCAGGTCTTTCATGCTCGATATCTTTTTCTCCGAGAGGAGGATATAGGCGTCATCCAGCACCGCCTCCATCTTCTCGGGGTTCGTTACAAAATAGGGAGAGATGTAGCCCCTGTCGAACTGCATGCCTTCCACCACGTCCAGGCCGGTTGTCATGCCCTTGGCCTCTTCCACGGTGATCACGCCGTCCTTGCCGACCTTGTCGACCGCCTCGGCGATAAGATCGCCGATGGTGGTATCGCTGTTCGCTGATATGCTTCCGACCTGGGCGATCTCTTTTTTATCATGCACCGGCTTTGATACCTTCTTCAGGTTCTCCATGACCGCTTCAACGGCCTTCTCAATGCCGCGCTTCACATCCATGGGGTTCGCGCCGGCGGTGACGTTCTTCATTCCCTCGCGGTAGATGGCCTGTGCAAGCACGGTGGCTGTGGTCGTACCGTCGCCGGCAACGTCGGACGTCTTGCTCGCAACCTCACGGACGAGCTGGGCGCCCATGTTCTCATAGTGGTCCTTGAGCTCGATCTCCTTGGCCACGGTCACGCCGTCCTTGGTGATGGTCGGCGCTCCGAATTTTCTATCGATCATCACATTGCGGCCTTTGGGACCCAGGGTCGCCTTCACGGCATCCGTCAGGACATTCACGCCCTTCAGAATGGCCGCTCTCGCATCTTGATTGAACATAAGCTGTTTTGCCATAATCTTTTCCTCCTTAGGAATTCATCATCCATTATTAATAGTAGAATAGTTGAGAGACTTAGTCCGCAAGTATCCCGAGAACATCCTCTTCCTTCACGATCAGATACTCGCTGTTGTCGATATTGATCTTGGAGCCTGAATATTTATCGAAAAGGATCTTGTCGCCGACCTTGATCTGCTTCACCTCTTCGCCCACAGCCTCGACCTTTCCGGTCTGAGGTTTTTCTTTTGCCGTGTCGGGAATATACAATCCGCCTGCTGTCTTCTCCAGTTCATTCGTATAGCTGACAAACACCCTGTCCTTTAACGGTTTAAATTTGATGCTCATATGCCGAACTCCTTTCTGAAATAGTGTTCATTAAGATAGTGCATTACAGTTAGCACTCGATTAAGGCGAGTGCTAATATATGACCGGGCATCAAAAAAAGCAACCCTCATTTTTGGTAGTTTATGCTTATTTTAGACTGTTCTAAGCAGAATTATCCGGAAATATGCCCATATCTGATTATTTTGAAAAATGCGTTTAAAAATGATAACTCTACCCCGGGTGCTCAGGTCAGCCATGAGTGATAGGCGCTGTAAGTGTGCAGTGTAAAGATGCTTTACCAACGTAGGCGCTGCGGGCAAAAGTACCGACTCTGCCGAACTTCAAGGACTTATAGCACGCTAAGCGACAGAGCGAGTGGCTGACCTGAGTAGTTACTAAAAATGAAAAAGCAGGGTTTAAACCCTGCTTTTTCATTTACTTTCTATACTGTTGGAACAGCCGCCTGTCCTACTTTTGTTTTTCTTTCTGGGCTGAAACCGGGATATTCTTGAATACGTCCGATGAATTCACCGCTGGCTTCAGAAGCTCAATGGCCTTCTGGAGCTGTATGTCGTCCTTGTCGTCCTTCGGCTCCATTTCCAGCACCAGTTCATCGGCCGGCTGTTGCTTTTTATGGTCTTCCTTCACCGTGTCGTTTTTCAAGTGGCGATCGAGGTCCTTTTCCCGCAAAACCATATGAACAGGGTCGCCTTCCTTGGGATCTTTTACCGTCGGGAGTTTCACCTCGATATCCGGGGTAATGCCGACATTTTGTATCGAGCGGCCGCTCGGCGTGTAATACTTCGCCGTCGTAAGCCGGAGGCCGACACCGCCCTCAAGGGGATACACGGTCTGGACCGATCCCTTGCCGAACGTCTGCGTGCCGACGATCGCCGCGCGCTTGGAATCCTGAAGCGCACCGGCCACGATCTCGGAGGCGCTTGCGCTCCCCGTGTTCACCAGCACGACGAGCGGGTACTGCCGGTACAGCTCCGAGCCCGAGCTCAAAAAATCCTTCCTCTCTGATGCATTCCTTCCCTGCAGGTAGACAACAAGCGTGTCCTTGGGAAGAAACATGCTGCTTACGTCCACGGATGCGTCGAGCATTCCGCCCGGATCGTTCCGAAGGTCAAGAACGAGCTTCTTCATCCCCTTCTCCGTAAGCTTCTTCAGGGCCTTTTCGAGATCCACCCCGGTCATTCCCTGGAACTGTGTGATTTTCACGTACCCGATCTCGGCATCAAGCATCTTGTACTTCACGCTCTGCACCTTGATCACGTCGCGGATGATCGGGAACTCCCGGGGCTTGTCCCATCCCTCCCGGAAGATCAGGAGCCGTACCCTTGTCCCCTTGGGTCCGCGCATTTTGTCCACGGCCTCTTCGATCGTCAGGTCCTTTGTCCAGTCATCATTGATCTTAAGGATCTTGTCTCCCGCCGCGATGCCCGCACGGTCCGCGGGAGTGTCCTCGATCGGCGAAATCACGGTGAGCTGTGAATTCTTGACCCCGATCTGGATGCCGACCCCCTGGAACTCGCCCCTGATGTCCATATCCATCTCTTTGTATGCCCGCTCCGTCATGAACGACGAGTGCGGGTCGAGGCTTGAGAGCATCCCCCGGATGGCCCCGTAGATGAGTTCCCTGGTCTTCGGGTCCTCCACATATTTGTTCTTGACGAGTTCGAGGGCCTGGGTGAATAACTTGAGGTCCTCATAGGTCTCCGACTTCGCCTGGGCCAACCCCTGCCCGATCAAAATTCCGGTCAGGAGCACGATGAGCGCCAACCCTAAAAATTTCCTTTTGTTGATCTTGATCATGTCACCATCCTCCGTGTCTCGATTCATAAGGCATCTCCAGATTTGCATGCCGTGAATTAAATTCCAATAATCAAATTCCAAATCCCAAACAATATTCAAATTCAAAATTCCAAAGCGTTTGGAATTCTAAAACTTGGCGCTTGGAATTTATTTGTGATTTGAAATTTGGAACTTGGCCATTCCAAATATTATCTCTTTGCCAGCCACAAAAGAGGGTCCTGTGCCTCTCCGTTGGCCCGTATCTCAAAATAAAGCTTCGCTCCCCCGGAACTTCCCGTATCGCCGACGAGACCGATCACCTGTCCTCTTTGCACCCGGTCCTCCTTGTTCAGATCCAGCCGAGAGAGATGTCCGTAGAGAGAATAAAACCCGGAACGGTGCTCGACGATCACGAGTTTTCCGTACCCCTTGTACCAATCGGCAAATTTGACGACCCCGTCATCTACGGCGCGGATATCTTCTCCCGGCCGCGCCTGGATCTCGATGCCTCTCCGGAACACGACCGTGCCGAACTGCGGGTGCCGCTGCACTCCGAACCGGGTGACCACCTCGCCGTTCGTCGGCCAGGGCAGCCTGCCCCTGCCCTCGGATAGGGCAGCCGGTGGAGGGATCCGGGTTTTCGCGGGCAACGACGCGGTCCTTGCGGTCTTTTTTTCCTGCTCCGCCTTTTTGATCATGGCCCAGAGGTTCTCGGAGGACTCCTCAAGCTCCCGCAAGGCCTGTTCGTACGCGCCCTTTTCCCTCCTCACGCTTGCGAGAACAACGGACTTCTTCCGCTTTTGGGATTCGAGCTCCGTCTTCTTCGCTCCCACCAGCCGTTTACGGCGAAAAATGTCCTCTTTTCTCTTCGCGATCTCCGTCTGCCTTTCGGTCAGCACATCGAGCGAGGATTTGTAGCCCTGGATCACCCCACGATCATGTTCGGCGATCACCCCGAGGTACTTGATCCGTTTGAGCGCCGTGGTAAAACTGTCCGACGAGAGCACGGCAGCCGCGTTCCCGCTCCGGCCTATCTTGTAAAGCGCCCGAATCCGCTCACGATAGGCCCGCTTCTCTCTGCCGAAGCCGTGATGGATCTCCGCGTAATCCTTCTCGATCTTCCTGAGTTCCGACTCGGCCTCTTTGAGCTGCTTTTCCTGGCCGGAGAGTTCCGTGCTCCCGGTCAGGATGGCCTTGTCCAGCTTTTCCAGGTCAGTGAGTATCGAGCGCTCTTTCCGGTCGGCCTTCCTGATCTCCTGTTTTTTCTCGCGCATCTCGCGCTTGATGCGCTGGATCTCCTTTTTCTTTCCCGCCGTTTCGTCAGCGCCGAATCCGGCGTGCGCGCTCACGCCTATCGAGACGGCGACGAGCAGGGCGAACATGGGTGAGCGAAGGACCTTCATCTCTCTCCCGAAAATAATTGCATCACGAAACAGGAGAAGCGGAATTCCGCGACCGGCGCGAAGCCGTCCGGTCTACTCCAAAAACCTGCCCGCGGAAACCAGGCCTCCGGTCAGGCCGAGGAGGCCGCCGCCGGAAACCAGATATGCTACCACCGAAGGCGGCAAAAAGTCCAGACCATTCGGTCCTGACAAGAACGCGACCGCCGCCTGAGGCAGGGCATAATACAGCCCCGCGAGAACGCCCACCGCGAGCGACGTGCCGAGCATGCCGATGAGCATGCCTTCAATGAGAAACGGGCCCTGGATGAATCCTCTCGTGGCCCCTATCCACTGCATGAGCTCGATCTCCTGTCCCCGGGAGAACAGCGCCAGCCGCACTGAATTGGAAACGATGAATACCACGGTGACGCCCAGCAGGACCGACACCGCTATGCCGCCGTACAGGATCAGGGTAAACAGGCCGGTAAGCGCCTCTGCGCCCTGCTTTCCGTAGGACACGTCCTCCACGCCGGGGAACCGGGAGAACTTTTTTGCCATTGCTTCGAGCCGGTCCGCATCTCCGTACTGCCGGTCAATGCCGACCTCGTACGAATCGGGCAGCGGGTTCTCGCCCAGCCCTTCGAGGAGCGCCTCCTGGCCCTTCAGTTCCTTCTTGAATATCTCGAGCGCCTGCGCCTTGGACAGGTACGTGACCTTTTTCACGCCCAACTCGGCCCTGAGACCGGTCAGCAGAAACGCCCGTTCGGGCTCGGTCAGTCCGTCTTTCAGATATACGGACATCTCGAGCCGGTCGCTCATCGCGTTCACCGTGCCCTGGAGATTGAGGAAGACAAGCAGGAAAAACCCGAGGATCAGCATTGCCATGCTGATCGTGCCGATCGCAAGCAGGTTCACAACGCTGTTGTCACGAAGCCCGCGGAAGGCTTCTCCTATATAGTAGAACAGGCCGTAGCCTTTCATAATATTTAACCGCTTCGCTCAGCAGAGTGCATGGCGTTGCGCAGCGGGCATGGCGCATGGAGCAGTGCTCTATGCCCTATGCCCTATGCCCTATGCCCTATGCCCTATGCCCTATGCCCTATGCCCTATGCCCTATGCCCTATGCCCTATGCCCTATGCC